>JBEKKD010000543.1:0-3235 GCA_050010895.1 Armatimonadota bacterium | reverse complement strand
TTTCCTGGTGACGGGCGTGGTCTTGGGACCGGCGCTTGCCTCTGGGCCGAGCGATCTGGTTCCGCACGCGGGCGTAGTGATCGTGCCGGATTCGAGCGTGGAGTATCCTGGGGACACCGGCCGCCGGGCGCATACCAATCACCTCATCTTCGTGCCCTCGCGCTTGGAGGCAGCACCTCTGGGTGTGAACTCGGCACCCCAGGGCCTGACCCCTTCCACGGTATGGGCCGCCTACGGTCTGCCGGACATGACCGGGATCACCGCTGGTGCAGGATCGGGCGTCATCGCCATCGTGGATGCCTACGACTACCCCACCGCACTCGCCGATCTCAACGCTTTCTCTCAGCAGTTCGGGCTGCCGCAGGAGACCGGTTCTGGAACCGTCTTCCAGGTGGTTTACGCGGCGGGATCGCAGCCCAGCTACAACTCCAGTGCGTCGCAAGAGGAAGCGCTCGACATCGAGTGGGCGCACGCGATGGCTCCCACGGCCAAGATCGTGCTGGTGGAGGCCGCCTCCAATCTCCTCAGTGATCTGCTCGCCGCCGTGAACGCGGCGAACGGCATCTCCGGCGTCCGGGAGGTTTCGATGAGCTGGGGCGGGGCTGAGTTCTCGGGTGAAACCTCCCAGGAGACGTCCTTCACAGCGCCCGGGATCGTCTACTTCGCGGCCTCTGGCGACGCGGGGGGAAAGACCAGCTGGCCCGGTGTCTGCCCGAACGTGGTCTGCGTGGGCGGAACCACGCTCACAGTGGACAGCTCCGGCAACTTTCTGAGCGAGACTGGGTGGAGCGGGACCGGAGGTGGCGAGAGCGCCTATGAGAGCAGACCGTCCTACCAGGGCGGGATTCAGGCCCTGGTGGGAACCAGCCGGGGGGTGCCCGACCTGTCCTTCGAGGCCGACCCGAATACAGGGGTCGCGAGCTACTGGCAGGGGGGCTGGTACATCGTCGGTGGCACCAGCCTCGCGACTCCCGCGGTGGCGGGCATCGTCAATCTGGCCAGCTCCACCAGCAGCAGCTTCGCCACCAGTACAGTCGATGAGCTCACGAACCGGATCTATGCCAACCTCGGCGCCAGTTCACCATCCCCTTCTTCCGGGTCGTCCTTCTACTTCCGGGACATTGTCTCCGGGTCGGCCGGGGCCTTCACCTGCACCTCGGGCTGGGACTTCGTGACCGGAGCCGGCAGCCTGTGGGGTCTGAACGGCACGCCGCCTCCCGGGGCGGACTTCTCGGGTGGCTCCCCCTCGGGATCGGCGCCGCTCACCGTGCAGTTCACGGACCAATCGACAAACAACCCCACCTCCTGGTCCTGGAGCTTCGGGGACGGGGGCAGCTCCACGCAGCAGAACCCAGCGAACACCTACGCCACGCCAGGCTTCTACACGGTGAGCCTGATCGCGAGCAACGCGGGGGGATGGACGACGGCGACGAAGCCGGATTACGTCCTGGTGAGCTTCCCTGATGTGCCTGTGCAGCCACCGTTCTGGGCGCTGGATCAGATCCTGTCCTGCGTCGACGCGGGCATCGTGGTGGGCTACCCGGATGGCACCTACCAGCCGGAGACCACCGTCACCCGCGATCAGATGGCGGTGTTCATCGCCCGCGCGCTGGCCGGAGGCGATAGCGATGTGCCAGCTGGGCCAGCTACCGCGACCTTCTCGGATGTGCCGACCGATTATTGGGCGTTCAACTACGTGGAGTACGCGGTGAGCCAAGGAGTGGTGCTGGGCTATCCTGACGGCACCTACAGGCCTGGCGACCCCGTGACCAGAGACCAGATGGCAGTCTTCGTGGCGAGGGCATTCAAATTGCCGCTGTAGGCGGGTCGGTCTGAACCCCGTGGTTCTCGGCCTTCTCGCCGAAAGGAGCGCAAGACGGCGCGTCACGTGGGCTTCAGCGGCTCGCCTCGCAGGCCGGCGGTGGTATGGGTGCGGCGGGTTGGCGCAGGCCCTCACGCACGGCCTTCCCCCGCTTCGCCCAGCACTCGCGCCACGTAGTCGGCGGCGTTGTCCGCCAAGTTCTCCCGTGCCCGGTCGTAGCGCTCGGTGGTGCGCGGGTCGGAATGGCCCAGGGCATACTGGGTGCGGCGCAGGGAGGCCCCGGCCTCTAGCGCCAGAGTGGCGAAGGCATGGCGCAGGGCATGGGGATGAACCTTTGCCGCCACTTCCGCGGGCAGCGCCTCGGCGGCCCGCTCTCGGACGATGCGCGCCAGGCTGCGGGTGGTGAGTCGCCGATCTACGATGACCCACACTGCCTCCCCTCCGCACCCGGCCTTCCGCACCGGCAGGAACAGGGGAGCGTCAGGCCCGCCATTCCACCGATCCGCTCTGTCGCACCAGCCCTGCAACGCCTCCCAGGTGGCGCCCGCAAGTTTGGCCTTCCGCAGCTTGCCTCCTTTGCCGTGGATGGTGGCGACTCGGAAGCCCTGATCCTCACCCAGGTCACCGATGCACAACCCCACCGCCTCCGCTGCTCGCAGGCCGTTGCGCAGCATCAGCGCCAGCAGAGCGCGGTCGCGCAGGGCGGGGAGGCCATCGCCAGCGGGAGCCGCCAGCAGCGCCTTCGCCTGCTCTGCCGAGAGCCCGATCGTGGGCGAGTAGTCGCCATTGGTGCGCAGGGTGCGCAGCCGTTCCGCGGGATTGTCCGGCCGGTGGCCCTGCAGCTGAAGCTCGCGCAGGATGGTGCCTACTCCCGCCAGCCGTCGGTTCACCGCGAGCATGGACAGCCCCACCTCCTTCAGGTGGGTGCGGAACGTGATCAGTTCCGCGCGGGTGAGGGTGAGCAGCCGGCCCACCGCCTCCGGGTCAGCGCAGGCCTGCTCGATCAGCGCGTGCTTCTCAGCCAGAGTCAGCCCGCGCCAAGCGAGGGCAGGGCCCTCCTCCACGAACGCCAGCAGGTGCCCCAGGTCGTGTCGATAGGCGCGGCGGGTGTGCTCCGAGAGCTGGCCCGCGAGAATCGCCGCCAGCGGATCTGCCGCCTCCCTGCGCGCTACCGCGCGCTGCGGTCGCTCCTTCGTCGTGATCGCCAGATCCGTCTCCATGCTCCTCGCCTCCATGCTGCGTCCAGTAATGGTGAATATCGGACGTGCAATGAACGCTTGAACGGAACCAATTATGCAAGCTATTTGTTTATGTTCTGTCGGCCCAGCCTGGGCCGGTCTGGGGGCTGATCTGGCGGAGAGCGGGGCATTCTGGCTCACATAATCCGGAGGGTGGGCGGTCGCCTCAGAGGGC
>JBEKKD010000542.1:0-3240 GCA_050010895.1 Armatimonadota bacterium | reverse complement strand
CGCAACTGCGGATCGATCATGGTTGACTCCTGAGAAAGCTGCACGCCTCAGCCTTTCATTAGTTTCCGGGTATCAGCCTGTTCAGATTCCTGATGGCCAAACCAAACGCGCCTGCTTGCACCACCGGGATTGCCGGATAGCGTAAGCAGGCGCGCGATGGGCTGAGGTGCGTATTCCTGCTACAGCAGTATCGTTTTGTCCGAGGTCAGCCGACCGGATCTTAGCCCGCGGTGTCTGGGCCGTCAAGCGCGACCACCCCCGCCGGACCTGACATTAGAGTGGAGACCGAGGCCTGGGGGGATGCCGACGATCAGACTGGAGAACGGCATCGGACCGGAGTTCGACAACCGTACTGCATGCTACTGGATTCGTTCGCTCAAAACGCTCTCTGCCCGGAATCCGTCCACAGCTTTCAGAGAAAGAGAGAGTGAAGGTGGTATTTGGGGGCGCAGAACGGTGCCGAAGGCGTCCGTGTCGTCCACAGCTTCGCGACACCGCGGAACGCCAGAAGCTCGCCAGTGACGCCACAACGTGCGCCAAAGCGATGACTGTCAAGGAGGGACAAACACGCGGAGAAACCGTCCTCCCCGAAGGGAGTGGTGGAGGAAACTGTACTCAGAACAAGAAACTCTCCGAGTCGGACGAGGCCGGGGAGTTCGGTCTTGGGTCAGTTTGGACTAGGACATGCCGATCCCGAAACACTCTCTCTCGTCCGACGGGGATGCGACATTCTTACCATCTGCTGCGCACGAGACTTGGTTTCGCAATCTGTCATGTGGTGGAGGAATCGTTCCTGGGAACGAAACTCTCTCCGGCTGTGGACGGATTCCCGGTTTCAATGACGGGCACGTTTTGGGTGAGGCAGTGAGAATTGAAACCGCGCGCCGTCTCGATACCGACGTGTTTGCAAAGAGTGCCAGGCTGCGGAGGAGATCTACCTGAGATCAGAACGTCTCCGCATCGGACGAGGTCGGGAGTCCGCGGCTGGGAACGTAGGGAAACGGGGGCGGCGGAATGCCACCCCCGCGTGCAGTCCCTTCGGCAGCAGGCCGACCCAGAGGCGGACGTCGGGGTCAGTGAGGGGGTCGGATTCGTTTCGGCTGGCGACATGGGCGACGATCGGGCCGGGGGTCGGGGGAGGACATCGCGCGCCGAAGGATGGTGTCGCCTTCCGATACTACGGGCCGGACAGGAGGCGTTTCGGAGGCCGCGCTCACCTCCTGCAAACGGGCCCGGGCTCGCGCGGTCCACTGCCACAGCTCTTCCGTGGTCAGACCGTCGCGGAAGCCGTGTTTGATAGGTATGCCCCGATCGTATGGATTGGCGGCGCCCCATGGCCCGACGAGGGCGCGCAGTTGGGCGACCGATCCTCGCGCGCCGCAGCGAATCCGCCGCATGACAGGTTTCAGGGTCGGATCGGAATCGCCCTGGGCAGCGATCTCCGTGTCAACCATCGCAGCATAGGCATGCCAACTGGCTGCGGATGACGATGCCGGCGGGGGCGGAAGTCGGAGGCCCTCGCCAACGAAGGAGCTGAGTGACGAGCCGGACCGGGCGGCCCACTTGACGCCCATCGCGTACAGCTTCCCCAGTAGTGGCAGCAGCGTTTCGGCCTCGCCCTTCTGGAATACCTCCATGAGACGAGCGATGAGGTCGGCGCGCGTCAGGGGGATGTCAGGCTGCAAGCAGTCGCTGGGCCAGATGGATGCCAATTCGGCGCGGCCCTGGTCGTGCTCGGCCGCGTACGCCAGCCCTGCCATGACTGAGTTCGACGGTGTGAGATGGTAGACCAAGACGCTCGGGTCGCGTTTCAGGTGGCCGGCGATGGTCAGCTTCTCTGTCGCTTCTTCCTGCGCGGGACGATTGATGGGCAGCCAGACGGCGGCCTGGTCTCCGTCGAAATCGGCATTGAACATGCGGCAGCAGAGGGGATGGAGGCGGATAGTGGGGCCGGGCGCAATGACGGGCGTGAAGGCGGTGATGCTGGTCGGCTCCAGCGTGGGGGCGCGATTGACCACAACGACGCTCCCCTTCATCAATGCTTGGAGGACGCGGCGCGCTTTGGGGCTGCGCGAAGTAATCTCTGATTCACTCGCCTTGCCCGCGATCACCCGACCCGGAGGTCGCGTGCAACTGCCACATCTCCGCGGACATCACATCCCCACAATCATTTCAATCCTCACCCAACCCGGAGGTCGGGTGCAACGCTTCAGGAGCCAGCAATGCGCAGGCTTTTTCCGACCTTCTCGGCGAACCCGCCCGCGCGCGCTATCCGAGGGCACGCACATGCAACTGCCGACCCGTTACGGAGCGAGGTGCGACCTGCGTTTTTCCCCAATGGCGAACCTCCCGGCATTTCGGCGGGTGCTTGGGGTTCGCACGCGTCCCAATCATACCACGAGCGGCTTCTTGAAGTCCACATAGTGGTCGAGGTGTAACAGTTCACTCTTGGTGAGAGTGATTTTGCGGGGCGGTGGTGGAGGTCAGGGCGCGGGGGTGGGCAGGAGCAGTTCCCGGCAGCCCTGTAGTTGCCCTGTGCCTTGTGCGGCCCACGTGCCCAGCAGACTCATCAGCCCCATCCGGGTGGCGGAGCCTTTGGGGGAGCGGGTGCCGCCTGAGATCTTGCGCGCGATCACCGCCGGCCGCAGGCTGCGCTCCGCCAGGTTGTTGGTCGCAGACACCGCGGGATCGGTCACGAATCCGTCGGCTGACGGACTTGAGGATGCGCTGCGACAGTACCCGTTGGGGGGCGTCGGGGGCCTTGGCATACGGCCGAGCCAGCGCGGCCGCGGCCCGCTCGAGACGCCGCCGCTGTCTGCGGCGCGCCCGGCAGTTCGCGGGCAGTTCCAAGCAAGCTGACGCCACCGCCTTCGCCTCTTGATAGAGCCCCTGCAGCGACTCCACCCACCCCACTACCTCCGGCCGGTCGACATTCAGTTCCGCCACCTCCCGGGCGTCCTTCAAGAGGTGGAACCAGCAGCGCTGCAGCACCCCCACCTGGTTGTAGCCAGCGTAGAAATCACAGGTGACCACCCCGCCGAAGTCTTCCCCCAAGATCTCCTCGGGCACCAGGGCCGCCCGCGATTTGCGATACTCGAAGTAGCGCTCCGGCTCGGTGAAAAAGCCCCACAGATAGCCGTTTTCGCCATCTTCCCGCCACCCCGTCTCGTCCGCACACACCGCCGCCGCATGCCGCACGCTCTCCCGCAAGCGCGCAATCTCCGGCTCCCCCGCCCTCTT
>JBEKKD010000541.1:0-3241 GCA_050010895.1 Armatimonadota bacterium | reverse complement strand
CGGCCCTGTGGGCACTCCCGCTCGGAGAATCGCGGTCAACCTACCGCCCGCCTTCCCTCGCGCCCATCCGAAAGCGCCTTCAACCACTCCTTCACTCACCCTCATGAATAATGCAGGCTAGGTATGCTCCACGACACGTATTCACCTGGGTCGCCTGCTGACCCATCCTCGGCGCGGTAAGCGGACGGAGAACACCCCAGGTGTCGAATGAGGCATCGGTGGCGGTGACTCGCGTCTGCGTGCGTGTGTCAGGCAACGGTGGCACCGCTTCCTGAGCGCGGACCTCGGCGCGAGAATCCGACTCGTCCGACAAACGTCTGTTTCCAGAGACAGCGGGATGCATGTGCACGTGCTGATGTCGCCGGACCTCAGTCCTTCATGGGACTTGCCTTGCTCCCGCTCAGCGCTTCCCACCTCGCCACGACGATATCGCAGTACCGCGGCTCGAGTTCAACGGTATCATTGGGCCTCATCACACGCAATGTGCTCCATGTAGAGCACCCAGAGTGCGGTGAACGGCAGGAGAATCAGTCCGATGAGGAAGCCGCGCCAAACGCGAGGCCGCCGAGGCCGTGCCGCCTGCCCGCTGTCGACATCGCCGGACTCGGGCGCCCGTGAGAGAGCGGCTTCACGGTCAGCGCTCACTCGACTCTGAGCACCTTCAGGTCACGCGGCTGGAGAATCACCGGCAGCGCCGCCGCGCTCTGCTTCACGATCGCCGCCGGCCCGCCGGCAGTGATCAGGTCTCTGAAACCCAGCTCCCGCGCGCCCGGCTTCACCTGGGCGAGATCGAACGCGATGGTGGCTTTCTGCACCTGATCGCTGTCGTTGTAGACGGTGAAGTAGAGCGGCCCCGTTGGCTTCCCGAATCGCTCGACGTAGACCTGCGGGTTGTCGGAGCGCGCGTAGGTCACCGGCTCCCAGCCGGCCGCATTGAGGGCCGAGACGATGGGGAGATACTTCTTGAACAGCGGCCTATGCCGGTTGTAGAGGTCGGGGTTTCGCCAGTACGGATCCTCCGAAGCATTGTGGCTGAACATACTCGGGAAGACCCCATAGGCGGTGCAGCGCTTCATGTAGAACTCGAACCACTCCGGCTTCCAGAGATCGAAGCGGGTGTTGAGCAGCATCAGGTAGGGCCGGTGGTAGCAGAGCGCGCGCCAGTAGTTGAAGTCGCTCGCGGGCTCACCGACGTACTCGCCGAATTTGCCCCATGACGACGCCCAGGCGGCCTCGGTGCCCATCACATCCAGCCAGGGCGCGCCCCAGGGGAAGCTCTGCGGGGTGCCGTTGGCGAACGTCATCCCGCCCCGCGACCACATGCGCTGGGCGATGGCCTGCGCGAACTCGACCATGTCGAACATGGCGTACTGCGCCACCCCGCCCTCGGGGTCGAAGACGAGGGGGATGGCGGCGTCGCGGAAGTGCTCGCGCCGGTAGTTCAGAGCTTTCGAGAAGAGGTACATCTCGAAGCTGTCGTGGTAGACGCCAGTGAGCCGCGGCGACCGTTTGAAAGCCTCGTCGATCTGGCTCGTGAGGTTCTGGAACTGGGTCAGGCGACCGGGTTGGGTCGGCACGCCCGGGCTGGGGTTGACACCGAAGACCGCGCCATCGCACCAGGGCTGGTTCTCGATACGACCGGCCCAGCCGCCATCCGCGCTCTCGAATGCTGAGGCGAGGACCGCCTGATCCTTCTCACTGCCCTCGGAGGCGCGCTGGGTGACGAGCGCTGTCGCCTGCGCGACGGTGCGCGGCATATCCTTCGGCATGTGCACCCAGTCGCTCCAGGGTTCGACGTAGTAGAAGCTGTAGATGCCGTGCTCAGCATCCCAGGCGACGTTGTTGTCGCCCTCCTTGAACTGGAAGCCGAAATCCTCCCAGCCTTCCACGGTGGCGATGTCGGTGAAGGGCATCCAGATGCCCTCCTTCGCGTTGCGCTTGGTGAAGCAGTCTGGGAAGAGCCGATAGTACCGCTCCAGCGCCGAGCGGAACCCCCACTTCGGGTCGCTCCTGTAGAGCACCAGACCGAAGTCGGCACGCGATGGGAACCTCCTCGTCTCCGCCGTCAGGCCGAGGTCCACCTCCGCGTACAGCTCGCGCTTCTGGGCATCGTACCCGAAGCGCCACAGCCGGGGCAGGTTCAGCGGCGCGCCAAGAACCAGGCCCTCGTTGGGCCCGCTGATGCAGGCGAACGGCCAGCGGGAAGTCGTCCCCGTGGCGCCGCCCCCGCTGTCGACGAACTGATGGTACTGCTTTCCCGCCTCGATCGCGCGCGAGGAGCCCTGATCGTCGTGCCATTTCCAGCCCACGGCATCGACCGGATACGCGAATCGCACCGTTACCGCCCGGTCCTTGCCGGTCAGGTCCAGGACCTCGCCGTCGATCCGGAACGCCTCCCCCAGGACGCGGTAGTTAGTGGTGAGCTGCAGCCTCAGCGGGTCCACGGCAGCGACACGGCGCAGTGACCCATCGGGCTGGCCCTCCAGGGAGCCGACCGGGCTGAGGAAGTCGGACTTGGCTGCAAAGTCACGCACCGAGAAACCGCCGGGTGCGGTGGTGACGACATCGCCGCGCACCGGGTCGAAAGCCAGTCGGAACCCGTCCTGGGTCCGCAGTGACGCTCCCTGGTTCTCTCCGGCACGCGCCGCGCATGCCACCGCAGCGGCAAGGACGATCACAAGAACGAGCAGCACCGGCAGCCTCCTGCACCCGCAGAGTGGATTCATCGCACCCTCTTTCCCTCGGTATACCACCGCAGCCCCGGGCTTCCTTCCCAGCTTCCGGCCTGGCTGACACCAGCCAGACCCCCATGGGACCTCCGCAATCGCGGTCTCACGAGCGGCCCGACATCCGCTATTGTGCCGACGAGACGACGCGCGTCCTGCTCGCGATCATCTCCGCGCAGTGTGAGCCTCCATCTCCGCCACCGTAACGAAGCGGTAGCCCTTGCTCCTGAGGTGCTCGATAATCTGGGGCAAGACGTCTATGGTCTGCTGGATGCCGTCGTGGAGCAGCACGATGCCGCCGTTGCCCACCCAGTCGAGCACGCGCTTCTGGATCGCTCGGGTGCCGGGGCTGGCGTAGTCGCCCGGGTCGTCCGTCCAGAGGACCGTGGTCAGCTTGAGTTCCGCCGCCGTCCTGATGACGGTGTCGTCGTAGTCGCCCCCCGGCGGCCGGCAGAAGCGCATGGTGTCGCCCGTGATGGCCTTCACCGCCTCCTGATTTGCCTGCCACTCGGTCA
>JBEKKD010000540.1:0-3242 GCA_050010895.1 Armatimonadota bacterium | reverse complement strand
GCCACGAACTCAGCCGCCGGCATCTGGCGGAACGCGTGGCACAGCGTGATGCCGAAGTTGAAGTCATAATCCAGGTCACTGATCGCCAGCACGCGCGGGCTTTCCACCTCGGCGAGCGTCGCGCCCTCGGCGGGCTTCGCTCGCTTCACCGCGTCGCGGATGGCCTGCACCATCTTCAGGCCGCCGCTCATCCCGGCCAGACTGGCCCGCTGGTACGGCGGATTCGCCGTCCAGTTGTAAGAGGAGGACCCGCCCGCGCTGTCGATCCGGAAGCCATCGACGTCGTACTCTCGCACCCAGTGGTCGGACACCCGCGCCATGAACTGCTGCCACTCGGGGTTGGCGTAATCGTTCGGCATGTACCGGTGGGCCACCGTGCCGTCTTCTCGGCGGACCAGCCACTCGGGATGCGCGACATTGTGGGGTGCGTTGCTGAGCCCGCCGTGAGGGACGCTGTCCTGGAGCACGTGATAGCCCATCTCGTGCGCCTGCTTCACCAGCGCGCGGTACTCCCCGCCGGTGCCCAGGCCCTCCATGAACCCGTAGAAATCCCACGGGTTGTACACGGTGCCCTCCTCCACCGGCAGCATCCAGATGGCGGTGATATTCAGTCGCCGCAGCGCCGGGAAGAGCAGGTCCATGGTGGCCCGAAATCCGCCGAGGTCGTGGAAGTCGCTGCCGATCGTTCCGCCGGGGTGGAAGGAGTACAGACGCGCCTCCGCGATCCAATCCGGGCGGTCCGCCGGCACCCGCATGCCGACGCTGTCCATCCACTCCCACAGGTGAGGAAGCGCCCCCCAGTAGTCGGCCCCAATCACCTCCATCGTGACGAAACCGATGTCCTGGGGCTCGCCCGGCTTGAGCCATCCCTGGCAATCCTGACTCTGGCGGACCTCGAGAGTGCCGTCGCCTTCGGTCACCGAGGTCTGCGGCGTATCGTCGCCATAGCTCACCCACAGCACGGTCTCGTTGGGGGCGAACTGGGCCAGCAGCGGATCGAGGGTCCCCCAAGGGCTCTGCTGCTCCCGCCCCGCCACCATGTCGGCGAACCGGCGGCCCTGGGGCGGCCATGACTTCGGGAAGCGATAACTCCCGTCTGGAGTCGCCTTCACCCCGGCGGTGCGGAAGACCAGCCCCCGCAACTGCTGGGTCTCCGTGCCCCGGTAGATCAGCCGCACCGAGCGATCCAGCCTCGGGCGGTCCGCGAACAGGCGATACCGCTCGACGATCTCGTAGTCACCGACGCGCACCGTAACCCCGAGCACATCAGGCGAGGGGGATGACCGCGTGACGACCGTGCGCGTGAGCCCCATCTCCTCCAGAGAGACGGTGCGCCCCCGCGCGCCGACCAGGACGGAGATGGGCGGAACATCGGCGCTCGTCTCGGCAATCACGCGCTCCCCATACTGGATGCGCACCAGCGCGCCGGTGGCCTGGTCGAACCGGAGCGCCATCGGACCGTGCCGGAATTCGAATGTGCTCGCCATAGCAGCCTCCCAGGTAGTGACGCACAACAGCGCGGTGACGCAGAGAAGCGTCCCCAAGATTCGGTTGCTCATGTCGCAAGCTCCATCGCCGTGCCATCCAACCCTCGTTCGCGTGTCCGGATCGTCTCCGACAGATCTTGGCTGCCGACGAGACGGACCGGAGGCGGCACGCGCCCCTCCTCCGCAGGTCCCTTGGGCAGCGAATAGACAATTCGGCGCACGTTCCCAGCGCCTGAGATTTGGCAAGATTCTACGTCTGCTACAAGCGTCTGTCCATGGGCAACGCGATCCCTCATTTCCCGCAGACGGAGTATAATGCCATTCACTGGCACGAGATGAGCCAAAAGGGAGGTGATCGCCGGGGAGCATTCTTCACGGTCGCAGCGGACATCCGTCGAGTTGGGTATTCTGCGGGCTGGGAAGGAGATCACATCATGGATCGGCGAGGGCGAAAGGGGTTCACTCTCATTGAGTTGCTGGTGGTGATCGCGATCATCGCGATCCTGGCGGCAATGCTGTTCCCCGTGTTTGCACGAGCGAGAGAGTCGGCCCGGAAGATTCAGTGCCTGTCGAACATGAAGAACCTCGCGCTAGCGGTGCAGATGTATCTGACTGACTACGATCGGTTCTGGCCGTCGGAGCACGACGCCACGGCGATCGCCTACTTCCAGCAGACCGCCCCGGGCGGCGCCGGAACGCCAGGCCCCGACTGCGGCCGGTGGCGCGAAGCAAACCCGTACTTGCGCGATCCGGTGATACTCGACGAGTATGTGAAGAACCGAGACGTGTGGCTATGCCCCAGCGCGAAGCTGGTACATGGAGCGGTTTTCATCGTACCGATGGGTCGCGACGGCTACTGGCTCAACTACTATCGAGACAACCAAGGTACAGCGTGCTGCTTCGGTCCCTGCTCACAGGGCGTTTTCCCTTCCGGTTGGGGCGGCAGCGTGACGGATAGCTTCAAGCAACACAGTTCTGCTGTCAACGCCACGCCTGGACTGACCAACGTAAATGGCGCATTCACCTCGGCGTACGGCGCGACTAATTGGATTGTCCAGGACCTCAGCACATCGAGAGTTCAGGACGCGGCGAAGTCTGTCGTCTACGGCGAACGCGGCCCGCTCAATTATGTTGGCGCGACCGCCGAAATGGCATACGCCGACAACTGTTATCTCGCCAAGGATGGCACCGGGCATTGGTGCGGCCAGGCCTCGGATTGCTGCTCGGCCGATTGGACGAACTGTCGGCAGACGGGCTACTACCATTGCGGGTACCCACTGTCCGAGAAGCTCACCACGCTGTCGAATCCGTCGGCCCTGACCGCCCTCGCGCGGCATCTGGGCGGCGATAACATCGCGTTCGCCGACGGCCACGCCCAGTGGTTCCCGGCGCTGACCATCTGCAACCAACCCGAGCTCTTCGAGGGAACCGGGCTTTGGGACTCAGGGCGATAGGCACCGACTAGGAAGCCTCACGTCGAGATCGTGCCCTGAGTCGTCGCACGTTCCCGGCGAGGGGCGAGGATACGCAACACGGGTGGAGCGTCCACCCCTGGACGCTCCACCTTTCTACACCAAGCCGCGATCTTCGCGGCATGGTATTTCTCCGTGTTCGCGCGAGCACGGCAGGCAGTTCGCAGGATTCCGTGCTTGTCGAACATCGAGGAGTATGAGGGAGCTGCTGGCAGATCGGAGGCGCACGTGAAGCGATCAGGGGACACCATGAGATCCATCCGTGAGCCGGAACTGCCGACTG
>JBEKKD010000539.1:0-5395 GCA_050010895.1 Armatimonadota bacterium | reverse complement strand
AGTCTGCATGTCGTTCAAGAACTTGGCCGCCGGCTCGAACCCTACAACGCGGTGAATCTCCTGGCCCCGTGCGTTCAGGAACAGGATCGTCGGAAAGCCGTCCACGCCGTACTTTCGGACCAGGTCGCGGCGCATGCCCCCGTTCACCTGCACCCACACGAACTGCTTGCCGAGATCGATCACCGCCTTCTGGCTATAGACTTCCGCATCGAGCTTCTTGCACCACCCGCACCAGTCTGCCATGAAGTCGATCATCACCGGCTTGCCCTCAGCCGCGGCCGCAGTCAGGCCGTCTTCGTAGCTCTGCCACGTAATGCCTGTACTCGGTATCAGCGCGGCCAGCCGTGTCTTGGCCGCCTCGTCCGTCGGGTCCCGCTTCACCACTTCCCGCAGCCAGCGCGCCTCGCCAATGGTATCCTTCTGCGCCTGCGCCGCCTGTACGCCCAGTCGGGCGATACGCGCCTGCTGGGCCCCGCTCATTGTGTTCTGCCGCTGCCACAGCGCGTTTAGCAAATCCGCCGAGCGAGCGGTATCGTCATACATCTGCGTCGCCTCGGCATAGTCGGTCTGAAAGTCGATGTTCGCCGGCGCCAGTTTGATCGCGGTTCGCAGTTCTGCCAGGCCCTGGTCGCGGAGTTGGGGTGGAAACTGATGGAGAGCGATCAGCGTCTCGCTGCTCACTTCGCCGGTCTTGCTACCAGTGATGCTCACCTTGGATTCGACGGAGCGGTAGGCGAAGACCGCAAGCATGCCGGCCAGATGATGTGCGTCGGCTGATCGCGGCTGCGCCTTTGCGTAGTCCAGGGCCTTTATCACACCCTCCTGTGCCAGCTTGTCGGCTTGCGCCGCCTGCTCTGGTGTCACCTTCTGGCCCGCCAGGGACTTGCCCAGCGCCAGGTTCTGATTCAGGGACTCCTGGGCGGCAACGAGGTCCGGCGGAAGCACACCCGCAGCACTCATGGCGCAGGCCGCCGTTAACAGTCCCAGGCACCCGACCGCGCACAACGCCATCGGCAGCAGTGCGATCTCGATGGCTCTCATGGTTCCCCCTTTCTGCACCACACTCCCGCATCTTGGCTGCGAGTGTGCGTATCCGGACCATGCTACTGCAGTTTGCCAGGCTTGTATAGAGGGAAGAGCCTACCCCCCATCCCGACTCCGGTTACCTCCTCGGCTGGGAGTTACTGCCAGGGGTTTCGTCGCGAGCGAGAACGCGCTTCCCGCGGGTCTGGTACCGGCATCAACCAGCACCCAGACGCGAACAACCGCCCGGTGCCTGCGGGCGGCTGTCGCCGTTTCACCCTGATCGAGCTGTTGGTACTGATCGCTCCTCTCTTATACAAGCAAGGTGCGAAGAGAGCACGTACCGCATGCAGTATTTCTGTGAACGGCGCTAGCGTACGGCATCGGCTCTGGCCGGGCCGCCGGGGCATACCGGACCGGCCGCGGCCGTCCGCTCGCGGACAGGCATCGCGACCGCGGGCCTTGCGTACGCGACCGTCGCCGGCCATGGATGTAGGACTGGCCGTGCCCCACCATCTCGGTCTGGATGATTGTCAGCGGCAGACGACCTCGGCGAGAGCATGCCCCAACCCGCGGACGGCTTCTGTGTCCCCGGCGCCGGGGGCACCTGCGCACATCATGCCCGGCCGAACCTGAGTCAGCCCCATAGCCTGCGACAAGCGCTCCATGCTGTCCAGCGCTTTTCCCCCGCCACCATGCGTGCCAAAGGCAACGTAGGGCCTGCCGCTCAGCTTCCCCTTGTATGCCAGGGCATCGTCGAAGAAGGTCTTCAGATGCCCCGCCATGTAGCTGAAGTAGTCGGGGGAGCCCAGGCAGTAGCCGTCAGCGCCGAGCACGGCCTCCATATCGAGCTCTGGCAGCTTCATCAGCATCACCTCAGCCCCGGCCACTTGGCGGCATCCCTCGGCCACCAGGTGAGCCATCTTCTCCGTGTTTCCTGATTTGGAATAGTAGATCACAGCTATCTTCGCCACCGCAGCAACCTCCTGTTGTCTTCCGGACTTCCGCCTAACCAATTCCCGGAGGCGTCCTTCCTCTCTGGCGAGGCGCTTTCCTGTGCCGCAGCGGCGTCAACGAGGCCAGGCATCGGGGCTAAGGTCACTTCCTATCGATCAGCACGGCGCCACTGGCTGCGGTTGCTCCTAACCTCGCGCGGGGGCTTGGAGCCTGAGGCGGATTTGCGCCAGCTCTGTTGCGCCATCCCTTGACGGGGCACGGTCTCCGGGCTATCCTGATGGCGTTGGTGAGTGAAGTCGGCAGGGAGCATTCGAGTGAGCACCGTGCTGGCTGATCAGTGGGTTGACCTGGTACGCATTCGGTTGGATATCGAGACGCGCCCGCCGGCGCGTCTTCTTTGTTGGCCGCCAGCATCGGGCTAAAGCGGCATCGATGGGCGGCCAGTGCATGGCCTGAGCAACGAAGGCGAAAAGGAGGTGAAGCGACGAGGGTAGGCCCAGTGGCCAGGCTGTCGTGGCGCGAATATCATCCATCCCTCATGGAGGCTGCGACTATGATGTCACGACGACGAGGTTTCACGCTGATTGAGCTGCTCGTGGTGATCTCGATCATCGCCATCCTGGCAGCCATGCTGTTTCCTGTCTTTGCGCGAGCGAGGGAATCTGCGCGCAAGATCCAGTGCTTGTCGAACGTGAAGAATATCGCGATGGCCTTCCAGATATATCTGACTGACTACGACAAGCTCAGCCCTTCCGAACACCGCCCGGAGGTCCTCAACTACTTCAAGTCCTACTTCAACAGGCCCTGCCTCTGCACGCCCGCGGCTTGCGTCGCGGTGGCCAATCCCTACCTCAAGCTCCCGGTGGTGCTGGACGAGTACATCAAGAATCGCGACGTGTGGAAGTGCCCCAACGCGACCTACGTGCACACGGTCACCATCAATTCCGGATTGGTGAACAACGAACATGTGATTGACTGGTTCCGCGAGATGGTGGACAGCGCGTCGATGTGCCCCACCGTCAAGCCCTGTAACGCCCCCTTTCCTCCGGGATGGGGCGGCCAGGTCACCGACACCATTACCATGGGCTGGAACGGATGTCCCACCCCCGGCACCGGAGGCTTCGACCAGTCGATCGCCGTCTATGCGCCGAATTACGATCTCAGCACCAGCCAGATCACCGACCCTTCCCGGTGGGTCGTGTGCGGAGATGGCGGCATCGAAGTGGAAGGAGCGGCCCAGCACACCTCCATGCTGGCTTACCCCGAAATGTGCCGCCTGGATGGCAATGGCTGCAGCTCGATCTGCGGCGGAGACTGGGATAACTGCTCGTGGACGCGCTCCTGTAGTGCGTTGAGGCAGACCGCTGGCGGCAACGGAGAGGGGGCGCTCGACCCGACCTGGCGCAAGAACAATGGCCACCCTCGTCACCTGGGAGGCTCCAATGTCGGCTTCGCCGACGGTCACGCGAGGTGGATGTCGGCCGAAGCCATTCTCTTCGGCGGCGGACTCAACTGGTCGGGCTACGCCGACGGCACCAATCAGCTCGCAAACCTTGCCGTCTGCATCACTCCCGCCAAGACGAACGCATACAATGGCAAGTAGGGAGCATCACGCGGCGCGGATCGCCGCCGCGGTGGCCCCACCCTCGGTCAGCGGAAGAATGAGCGCAGCGCCCGCAGATTGAGCTGAGCGCTGTCCTTCGGAGGGAGCGAGGTGTAGTCCAGATCCGTCACAACCCAGCCCTCGAACCCGTTCAACAGCAGAAGCTGCGACAGGGGGCGGAAGTCGATCTGACCGGAACCCAGCTCGATGAAGCGGCGGTCCAGCCCCAGGTCCTTGAAGTGCACGTAGTGGATGCGGGCGAGGTACTCGCGGAAGGTCTGCGCAACATTGAAGCCGCCCAGGGTCAACTGCGCAGTGTCGGGGGTGAAGCGCACGAGCTGCGGGTCGGTTAAGGCCATCAGCCGGGCGAAGTCTGCCGGATACTCGAACATGGTGCCCCAGTGCTGGTGCCAGGAGAGGGTCAAGCCGTGACGCTGCGCGATCGCGCCCGCGCGGTTCGCGGCATCGGCGACACGCTGGTAATCCTCTGCTGAGTAGCCATCGTCATTGCGGCGTCCGCCATCCATCAACAGCGTCCGGCATCCGACCACGCAGCAGAACCGCGCGACGCGCTCAGCTTGCGTGAGGTAGTGCTCAACCTCCTCAGCCGTCGCGTACCCGGCGCTGGTGTAGATGCTCGCGAGCTCGAGCCCGCGAGATCGCAGCTCGAGGCACAACTCCGCCTCCCGCCCCTCGTATCCCTCCATAAGCCAGATGCCCGCGACCTCGAATCCATCCCAGCCCAGCTCGGCCATGTCATCGAGAAACCGTTCGGAACTCAGACCTGCGCTTCGATAGGTGGCGGGATGGTATCCCAGCCGGATCGCGTCTGACCTCACCTCTCCGCTCCCCTTCCAGTCCAGTTCTCGGGCTTCGAGTTTCGGCACCGGAGGCTGGGACCCTTGACGCTCACGATCCGCTGATGTCCGCGGGCAAGGGCGGGGCGGCACCGGAAGCCCGCGGGATCGTCCGGTATCTCAGCCGCCCGGGCACTGTGTTCAGGTTCTGTGGCTATGAGACAGCCGTTTCCTCAGCACCTCCAGGCGCGCATCGCGAAATGGCGGCCGTCCATCTGGTGGGGGCTGCTCGGCGAACCTGGCGCATCGCCGCGAGAGGGCGGCGAACGGAGGAGCAGACGCGGCCTGTTCCCCAGCGTTCACAAGAGGCCCTGCGACGGTAGCTAACGGCGATGGTCGGCCTGCTATAGTCGGAGTCGGCCCATCGCGGGTGGGATCCGGCGGGGGCCTGCTCATGGCACGGTCAGAGCCGGACAGAGCGGGGAGCGGAGGCGGCGCATGAGATCGAAGATCGGGATCATCGGACAAGGAAACGTTGGTAGCGCGCTGAGGCGAGGGTTGGAACGTGCGGGGCACGAGGTTAGGGCGCTGGGCAATGACGCGCAGGCTGTTCGGGAAACCGCCGCGTGGGCGAGCGTCATCATCCTCGCGGTGCCCTTCAGTGCAGTGGACGCCGTGGTACGGGAGCTCGGGGCTGCCGCCGACGGCAAGCCGCTGATCGATGCCACGAACGCGCTCACTCCGGATTACCAGCTCGCCCTCGGTTTCACGACCAGCGGCGCGGAGGAACTGCAGAAAAAGCTTCCGGGAGCACGGGTGGTGAAGGCCTTCAACACTGTGTTCGCGAAGCACATGGATACGGGGCGGGTCAACAATCAGCAGCTCACCGTGTTTGCGGCGGGCGATGACGCGCAGGCCAGAGCGCAAGTTCTGCAACTCGCCCGCGACATCGGCTTCGATGGCGTAGACGCGGGGCCCCTCAAGAACGCACGGTGGCTAGAGGCGCTCGCCTACC
>JBEKKD010000538.1:0-3251 GCA_050010895.1 Armatimonadota bacterium | reverse complement strand
TCATTGCCGCGCGCCAGTCCTCGAACCAATGATTCAAAGCAGCGCGCTGCTTCGGAGTCAGAGCCTTGGCCGGGATGCGAATCTCATGGCTGGTGCGGAGACGCTCGATCTGACGATCGTCCAGCGTCCCGAAGAATTCGTAGGACGCCGGCATCGTGCCGCGGTACCGCTGTAGAAGGGCTTCGCCTTCGGCCGATCTTCCTACGATTCCTTGCAGAAGCTCGTCCGGCATCGGCTTCAGCACTCGCGCCGCCCGCAGGAACTCAGGTGAGGGGTTCTTCGGGGCCCACTCGGGCAGAGGGACGGCGGACTTTCGCGCCGATTCGAAGCCGGCTGCGCGCTGTGGAGCGCGTCGGCCGCAGCCCAGGCCGATCACCAGAGCAGCAGCGACTGCAAGCGACACACTTACTCCGCGGCTTCGCCAGTGACCCATAGCGACCTCACCTCCGTAACGGCATCGTTGCGACGAGGGTTGAGGGCTCACGCGTTTTGCCATCGGGCTGCCTCACCCAGCACTTGATCTGGACAGCATTCCCTGCCTGGGCATCGAAGCCGACCTCGACGTTGGAGAAGTCCTTCCTGGCCCCGCACTTGTAGAGGAACACGAGGAAGTCGTCCTCACCCAGCGTTGTCCCCTTCATGGCCTTCTGGTATACGTCAAGCCATGTCTCGAATGCCGCGCGTTGCTTCGGAGTCAGTAGCCTCACGGGTGTGCGGACAACCCTCGTTGATCGGAAGCGCTCTATCTGCTCGTCACTTAGTGTCCCGAAGAACTCGTACGCTGCCGGAAGAGCCAGGAAGTACCGCTTCAACATCGCCTGCATCCCGGTTTCTCCCTGCGCGTATTCCCGCCAGAACTCGGCAGGTACCGGCTGGAGCACACAGTTGGCCCTCAGAAACTCCGGCGACGGGTTCTTCGGGGCCCATTCGGGCAGCGGGACTGCGCTATTCTGTGCTGCAGGTTTCGGCGGGTTCGCCGCCTTCCGGGCGCAGCCGCCGATCATCAGCATGCTGGCCACGAAGACGGCGACAGCCACACGACCAGTTTGGGCCATAGCTTCCCCCTTTCGTCCTTTCTAGATCTGTGCGAAACCGGTGCCCATCTGAGGCGTACTTCCGTCCGCCTTCCTGACCCAGAACCAGAGGTGAACGCGGTGGGTGCTGATGACCGATGAACTCGACGTCCCTACCGGCACGGTGGCGAAGCCGACATCCACATTCGAAAGATCCTCGGTTGCTCCATTCTTGTAGAGGATAACCATGTAATCATCGGGATCGTCCCCGCGCATGACTGTGCGCCAGGTATCGAACCACTTGTTCAGGGCGCCGCGCTGCCTGTCGGTTAGCGACTTGACAGGCACGCGAAGCTTCTTGGTTGAGAGAAATGCCTTCACTTGCTCGTCTGTGAACGAACCCAGGAACTCGTACGCCGGAATCCACGTCGCTTGCAGCTTGGCGACCGACTGCGCGGCTTCCTGAGGAGACATGCCGAGGGCCTCACCGCTCTCCCGTGGCAGTGGCTTCAGTACCCGCGCCGCCCGCAGAAACTCCGGCGAGGGGTTTTTGGGGGCCCATTCGGGAAGGGGCACGGATGCTCTTGGGATCGCTGGGGTTGGTGGCTGCGCCGTGATCTTCCGCCCGCACCCGGACGCGGCAAGCAGCGCCACTATCAAACCCGTCAGGGCTCTCACCGATCCGTGCCGCGCCGCCATCACATGTCCCCGAGTCCGACGGGGCATCGCGGCCCAAGGGTGCCGTCCGCCAAGCGAGCACGCAGCATCATCGCCACCCGGCCGCTGCCCCGGATCAGGAACTCGATCTGCACATTCGACAGGTCTTCCTTCGCGCCGGACTTGTAGAGATCAACCAGCCAGTCCTCGCCGAAGCCCGTGTTGGCCATTGATACGCCCTTGAATTCCTTGCGCCACACGTCGAAGAACCGATAGAGGGCCGCTCTCTGCTTCTCGCTGAGGTCTTTCACCCCTATCCGCAGGTCCTTGGTTGAGCGGAAGTGCTCGATCTGCGCATCGGTCAGCGTCCCGAAGAACTCCCACGCCGGCACCAGTGCCCGCTGGAAATGGATCTGGATCGCCCGGCCGGCCGCCTCCGGTTCATCGGTGATCGGGGACTCGTTCATCCACGTCTTGATCACCCGCGCCGCGCGCAGAAACTCCGGCGAAGGGTTCTTGGGCGCCCACTCCGGCAGCGGGATGTTGGCAGCAGCCTTTGCCGCCTTCGATGTGGTGGTTCGCGCGGTGCCGCGCCCGCACCCGGCCGGCGGGAACACGGCAATGAGCAGGACTGCAATCAGCCATCGGCCTCGGAGCATGCTTCCTCTCCAGTGTGGAGCATGAGCAACTGATATACTGGTCGCACCAAAATGCCTATCGCACGCGATCACTCAGGGGAAAGCTTACTGAATGCGCGGCCGGAAGCGAGAGGCCGCGGCGAGAACGGCCGATGACGCGGCGCCAACCGCGGCGCCGAAGACACCGCCCAGGAGCGGCGCGAGCAGCACCCGCGGGAGCATGTCGCCGGCCGAGCTCGCATCGCCACCGGCGGCCTGCGCCAGCCAATAGGTGACATACTCGGCCAGCCACAGCATGGCGCCGGCGCTCCACCCCACCAGTACCCCACCACCGCCCGCGGCGAGCAAGCCAATGACGCCGCCCGCCACCAGGCCATTGAACAGCATGGGGAGCCGAGAGGGATCCACGACTGCGGGGAGAGAGATCAGTCGGGCGGCGAACTCGAGATGGCCGCCCACGGGGATCAGCAGCGCCAGGAACCCCCCCATGAGCATACCGAAGACGAAGCCCTTCAGCCGCCGCATCCACCACGGGTCGCCGCCGTGCACCCGGTCGAGACACCCGTACAGCTTCACCGGATCGCCTGCCGAGGCGAGAGCGAAGTCGACCGCGGCCGCTTCACTGAGTCCGCCCTCGAGCCGCTCGCGGATGTCCTCCGCCTCCGCCGAATTCACCCGGAGTCTGCCGCAGACTCTATCCAGGTACGCCTCGACGCTAGCCACCGGCTCTTCCCCCCAGCACCTGGTTCACCGCGCCCGCGAACGCCGTCCACTTCTTGCGCAGCCTATCGGCCTGCCGAGTGCCCTTCATGGTGAGCCGGTAGTACTTGCGCCGGGGTCCCTGGGTGGAGACCTTCCACTCGCTCTCCACCAGTCCTTCCTTCTCGAGCTGGTGCAGGGCAGGGTAGAGCAGCCCCTCCCGAAATCGCAGCGTTCCCTCGCT
>JBEKKD010000537.1:0-3253 GCA_050010895.1 Armatimonadota bacterium | reverse complement strand
TACGGGCCCTAAGCTCGCGTGCACTATCTAACTGACTGCGCCGGCGCCTGGAATGTTCCAGACCAGAGCTACCCGCCGGGGAGAAGCTGTACCACAACTTTCCGCCGTCTCGGCCCATCGAATTCGCAGAAGTAGATGCCCTGCCAGGTGCCGAGCACCAGCCTCCGGTCCTCTATGGGCACCATGACGGAGAGGCCGACGAGACTGGCCTTGATATGCGCGTCGGAGTTACCTTCGCCGTGCTGGTACTCATGGTGCCGCGGCACGATCTGATCCAGCATCGCGCCCATATCTGCAACGACGTCCGGATCGGCGTTCTCGTTGATAGTCACACCAGCGGTAGTATGGGCGCTGCATATTACAGCGACCCCGCTCTTGATGTCTGATTTCGCAACGACGTCCATAACTTGTCGCGTTATATCGACGAACTCTGATCGAGTTCTGGTGCTCAATTCGACTATGTGCACAGCACTGGCCTCACGCGAGCTCTTCCACCTCTACACGCAGCAGTTCGGCAACGCTCCACGCCTGCGCGATGCATCCTCCTGGCTGATAGGGCGGATCGCCATCGAACACCTCTGAGACCTGACCCAGCCCGGCGTCGCGCAGATGGTCCCTGAGGGGCTCCAGCCACGACCGCGCCTCACGTCGTGCCGCCTGCCTGTCGTCTGCCACCTTCATATATGCGGAGATGAACGGCCCGAGAAGCCACGGCCACGCTGTGCCCTGGTGGTATGCGCCATCGCGGGCGTGCTGGTCACCAGTATAGTGGCCCTGATAGCGGGGGTCGTGGGGCGAGAGCGTGCGCAGGCCGTAGGGCGTGAGCAGGTCCCGCCGTACCACCTCGACGACCCTGCGCGCCTGCTCGGGTGGCAGAATGGGGGAGGGGAGGCTGATCGCGATGACCTGGTTGGGCCTGAGAGAGCTGTCTTCCGGCGAATCACCGTCAACGACGTCGTTGAGATACCCGACGCGCTGGTTCCAGAAGCGGGCGCGGAAGCTCTCGGCGACAGAGTTGGCGGCGGGCCCGACGTGATCCACACCAAGCTCTTCCAGGAACCGGAGCGCGTGGTGCCAGAGCGCGTTGATCTCGACCGCCTTGCCGTGGCGCGGCGTCACTACCCAGTCGCCGACCTTGGCATCCATCCAGGTGAGCTGCGTGCCGGGATACCCCGCATGGACGAGGCCGTCGCTGTCAACCCCAATGCCGTATCGCGTCCCGCGCACGTGCCACGAGACGATACGTGCGAACACGGGGAGCAGCTCACGATCCAGGAACTCGCGGTCGCCCGTGTACTCGAGGTACTTGCGCGCCGCCCAGAACATCCAGAGAGTGGCGTCCGCCGTGTTGTAGTCGGGGCGCTCGGCGACGTCCGGTATGCGATTCGGGATCATGCCTTCGCTGCAGTTGGCGGCGAAGGTGCGCAGCACGCTTTTGGCGACGTCGTAGCGGCGCGTCGCCAGCGTCAGACCGGGGAGGCTGATCATGGCGTCGCGACCCCATTCCTCGAACCACGGATAGCCGGCGACGATGCCATGCGTTCCCTTCGACTCGGGAGAGCCCCTGCGCTCCGTGACGAAGGCATCGGTCGCGGAGACGAGCGCCCTGACCTGCTCGGGCTGGCTTTCCCACCCGGCGAGGAGGCCGCGCCGCCGGTCGCGCTCGTCCTCGAGCAGTTGAGCGGGGTCAAGGTCATCGACTGGATCCGAGGATGCGATCAGGTAGCAACTCTC
This sequence comes from Armatimonadota bacterium, assembly GCA_050010895.1. Taxonomy (GTDB): domain Bacteria; phylum Armatimonadota; class Hebobacteria; order Hebobacterales; family Hebobacteraceae; genus JBEKKD01. The sequence continues at coordinate 1,519 of JBEKKD010000537.1, read as the reverse complement.
GCCCTGATCGAGATTGCAGACGAAGTAGCCTGGGCTGTAGACGTCCTCGCGGAAGTCGAGACCGCGCTCGGCCTCGCGCTGATACTCGAAGCTGTGGTACCACTCTCCCCATGGCTCGAAATAGGCCTGCGCGAAGCGGAGGGAGAGGACCGGCCCGCCGAAGTAGGGGCTCATTCTGATGAGATCCCTGGCTCCGGAGACGTCAACGCCGGTGTCGAACTGCGGGTTCTCACGCATCAGGTGGTGGTAGTCGCGGCAGTTCACGAGAGGACGCACGATGAGGCTGGCAGTCCCGGGACTCGACATCAGGCGATAGCGGACGATCACCGCATTGAATCCGTGACACATGGCGACAGTTTTCTCGACGCGGGTGGGAAGGCCGCCGGCGCCAGTCTCATAGACCGACGTCGGAAACGGATCGAGGCGGAACTCACGCTGGAAGCGGTGGCCCTGGGGGTGGATCACGCCGGGGTACTGGTTCGAGGAGAGATCGTACTCGGTGTCTCGCAGGGCGAGCGTCTCTTCGAGCTTCGAGAGCAGGACCGTCCGGTTTGTGGGCGGCCGGAGGGCGGCGACGAGCAGGCCGTGATAGCGGCGAGTGTTCGCGCCGATGATGGTCGAGGACGCGAAGCCGCCCAGGCCGTTCGTCTCCAGCCATTCTTTGGATGTGGCGGCGCCGAAATCGCGGCAGATCTCCGGCCCAAAGGCGATCACGAGGAGGCTCCTCCGCCGACGGGATTCGGAGAGGCGGCTGCTCTCACCTGCCGGTGGCCGGAGTGGCTGTCGTGCAACGGATCAACGCTGGATGCGAAGGCATCCGCCCTTGACGAGGGCCTCAACTTCCTCAAGCGTACCCCAGTGGAAGTCACCGGGAATGGAGTGCTTGAGTGCCGAGAAAGCCGTTCCGTAGGCGACGCCTTTGGCGATGTCGCCCTGCAGGTAGCCCCACAGGAAGCCGGCGGTGAACGAGTCGCCCGCGCCCAGGCGATCCACGATCTCGACCTCGTACGTCGGCGCTTCGTAGATCTGATCGCCGGCGGCCGCGAAGGCCGACCAGGTGTTACGGAGGACGCTCGGGGTCTCGCGGAGCGTGATGGCGACTGTCTTGAGCGGAAAGCGCCTGAGCAGCTCGCGTGCAACATCGCGGTAGTCGGCCGCCTCGATCCGGTACACCTTCCTGGTGTCTTCCTCCGTTGTTATCAGAACATCGGCGTGCGCCATGAGCGCGGTCATGACGCGGTTCGCATCCGCTTCGGACCAGAGCTTGGCGCGGTAGTTGACGTCCACGCTGACGATGCAGCCTGCCTCTTTCGCCGCCTTCGCGGCCACGAGTGTCGCCTCGGCACACGAGGGACTGAGGGCGGGCGTGATGCCGGAGACGTGAAAGAGGCGCGCCTGCGAGAAGATCGCCGGCCAGTCGAAGTCGTCCGGCTTCATCGAGGCGATGGCCGCGCCTGCGCGGTCATAGAGCACGGACGACGCGCGCGGCTGAGCGCCGAACTCGACGAAATACAGGCCC
>JBEKKD010000536.1:0-3254 GCA_050010895.1 Armatimonadota bacterium | reverse complement strand
CTACTACCACCCCGCTCGACCTCATCAGGGTCTAGCCGGAGAAACGCCGGTACCCCAGGCGCCGCCGGGTGAGGGCGAACTCATCTCCGTGCCGGTGGTGGGCGGACTCCATCACCGCTATTACCGGGCCGCCGCCTGATCGCGGTCTCCCCCGACTTCCCCCACCGCCCGTCGCTCTGCTACCATGGCGCCGGCGATTGGGATAGGCACACTTCGGGAACCTGGGAGGCGGAGATGATGGGGATCGCACCCGTGGCCTGCTTCGGTCTCATGGTAGTGGGAGTCATCCTGTATCAGATCGATGCCCGCGCGGCCGGCGGCTTCCTACATCCTTCCTCCGCTGTCATGGCGAATCTGGTTCTGTGGCGCTGGGGGATCATCTGCCTGATCGCGGGTGTGTTTGGCTGGGTGCTGATGGCGTGCGCCGACGCGATGCGGCCGCCGGCCCTTGCTCCGTGGTGGGACGAGTACCCGGAGGAGGAAGAGGAAGAACCGCCCAACCAATGAACAGCCTTGCCGGGTCGCAACCGGACTACCTTCGCCCCGTGAAGCACCCGGATAGCATTTTTCGGGGGGACAACCTATATGCGCCGATATCGGCCCACTGCGACGGTCGGAGCGCGAAGGCGACCTCAGCCGCAGGTATTGGGGCCAAGCGGGGGGAAGACCCCACGCCACGTCTATCAGCCGCTGTATACCAGGAGTACGTCTTGCCGTAGTTCCGCCAGGTCCGCGCCGGAAAACGCCGCCTTACGGGCGCCTCCTGTGGCTGTTAATAGATAGAACGGAGGGCTTCGATGAGAAGAAAGCAGGACTACTACGAACACAGGACCCTTGCGCGCCTCTACGACTGGCAGCACCGGGAGCTCGTTGAGGACATTTCGTTCTTCGTGGAGCTGGCGAAGCAGCACGGATCACCCGTCCTGGAGGTGGGGTGTGGGACAGGCCGCGTAATCATTCCCCTCGCCCGGGAAGGTATCCGCGTCGTGGGTGTGGATCTGTCGAGTCACATGCTGGCCATCGCGCGCCGCAAGATCGACGACGAAGCCGCGGAGGTGAGGGAGCGCATTGAACTCCAGCAAGGAGACATGAGGGATTTCAGTCTGGGACGAGAGTTCCCCTGTGTCTTCGTGCCCCAAGCCGCCGTCTTCCACCTAGATGGGCAGGAGGCGGTACGTGGCTCATTTCGCAACTTCCATGAACACACCAAACCCGGCGGGGTGATCCTCGTCGACGTCGTTTCTCCCGACCGCATGAAGAACCAGGAGGTCGGCCGGGAAGTCATGGTAGGAGAGCGCATCGCCCCGGAGACTGGGCTGAGGAACAGGGAGCTCAACGAGAAGCTGTACATCGATCGGAAGAGGCAAGTCGTCTGCTGCAAACACAGCTTCATCGTCGGAGAGGGAGACCGCGAACGGAGGATCGAGGTCCAGCAGAAGTATCGCTGGCTCGAAGAGCAGGAGGCGGTTGCGCTCTTCCGCGAAGTGGGATGCCGGGAGGTGACGGTCTTTGGGGACTATGACCGGTCTCCTTTCGGAGAGAGCTCCCCGAGGTTAATTCTGCTGGCGAGGAAAGACGAGGGGAACGTGTGAGCTCGCCCTTAGCCGGCGGATCGCGGTGGGCGTGGCCCCGAAGGGGTGGTGGCCTTATTCTCCCGCAGGAGGAGCCATCATGGAGTTGGCTGAACAACTGCACCAGGAGCGGCAGGTGACGGTGATGATGGTGACGCATGACCCGAATGTGGCCCAGCGCGCGAAGCGGATCATATGGGTTCAATAGGGTGCCATTCTCAGCGACCGCAAGGGAGCTCCCCCGAGGCGGCGAGCGCAGTGACGGAGGCAGAAGTCCAGACCCACTCGGCCGCCAGCACGGCGAACGAGCACACCCGCTGGAACTTCGTCGTCATGATCGTCGAGGCGGTCTTCTCCTCCGCCGGCCTGGCCTGGACCGACCCGGGCACCGTGCTGCCGGTGTTCATCGGCTTGCTGGGTGGTTCGACCGTGCTGGTCGGACTGGTCCCCGTACTCATGCAGATTGGCTGGATCCTCCCGCAGCTTCCCATCGCCGCCCTTGTGGGTCACGTGCCGGAGCGCCGCCCCTACCTGCGGTGGGGAGTGACGATTGGCCGTCTGCCGTTCCTCGCCTTCGTCGCCTACCTGTGGGTCGCGGGCACAACGAACCCGGCCGCCGTCCTCCTCTTCCTGCTGCTCGGCTACTTCGCCATGGCTCTCGGCAACGGCTTCATCGCCGTGCCGTGGCAGGACCTCGTCGCCAAGTCTATCCCCTCCGGCCTCCGCGGCCGCTTCTTCGGACTGATGCAGTTCTCTTGCGCGGTGATGGCCATCGGCGTGGGCTTCGTGGTGCGCTGGGCCCTGGGCCCGAGCGGCGCGCACTTCCCGACCAACTACGAGATCCTGTTCACGCTCACCGCCCTCTTCTGGACGATCTCCATCATCATGTGGTGGGTGGTACGCGAGCCCATCCGCCCCGTGCTGGATCGCCCCGAGTCAGTGAGGGAGATCGTGGCCGGGATCCTCCCGCTGCTGCGCCGGCAGCGCGCGGTGCGCTCCCTCGTCGCGATTGAGATGCTCGGCATCGGCCTCTGTCTGGCCGCGCCGTTCTACATGGTCTACGCCACCCGTGAACTGCACATCGCGCCGCAAATGGCGGGCGTCTACATCTGGGCCGCGACGCTGGGAAACGCGATCTCGAGCCTGCTGTGGGCGCACCTCAACGACCGCCGCGGCCCGCGTGGCGCCCTCCGTGGCGGAGCGATGTTCGTCGTCCTCGCGCCCGCCCTCGCCGTGCTCGTCCCGCTCATCGTCGGCCGGACACCCGTCCTGCCCTATGCCTACGCGCTCGTGTTCCTCATCTCGGGGTCGAGCCAGAATGGCCTGTGGATGGGGATCAACACCTACCTGTTCGACCTCGCGAGCCACGAGGAGCGCCACCGTTACGTCGCGATCCTCAGCACCCTCGCCGCGCCCGGCGCCCTCCTGCCGCTGGTGGTGGGAGTCCTGCTCCGCTTCCTTCCCTACCCCGCCGTCTTCCTCCTCATGGCCGCCGGCGGCGCCGTCGTCTGGGCCACGGCCTGGCGCATGCCCCTTCCCACCGTGCTGCCGGCCGGCTCTGTTATCTCGGGTCCCGCCAGGGACGAGGGGTCACGCGAACAGGAGGACGAGCCATCCTGACTCCCAGCCGCGGGCGCTACGGGGCCACCCGCGGGCGAGGTTGCGTCATCCTGCGAATGTTAA
>JBEKKD010000535.1:0-3254 GCA_050010895.1 Armatimonadota bacterium | reverse complement strand
AGATCACGGGCTGCGCCCTCGTCATCGTCTTCTCCTGGAGGCCTCCGCGCTGCTCCACGATATCGGCAAGTTCATCAACAGCCGGGTGCATCACAAGCACAGCGCCTACATCATCGCGAACACCGACCTGTTTGGGTTGCGAAGGCAAGACATGGCGCTGATCGCGCAAGTGGCCCGCTACCACCGACGCACTGTTCCGCGCACCGACCACGTTGACTACATGGCATTCCCGCGGGAAGAGCGGCTGCTGATCAACAAGCTGGCCGCGATCCTGCGCGTGGCGAACGCCCTTGACCGCGGTCACTGGCAGCAAATGAGCGATTTCACGGTCGATCGACAGGGCCGCGATTTCGTCTTGTACGTCAAAGACGCCGGAGACCTGATCCTGGAGCGGCACACGGTGACCGGCAGGTCCGACTTATTCGAGGACATCTTCGGGATGCGGGTGCGGATCGACGAGGACACCTCGGAGCGCGCCATTGCCCGCCAGTAGGCGATCGGATATGTCATCCTCCTCTCTGCAGCCCGAGCCGCGCAAGCCCGCACCGGTCGACCTGGCTGCGCCTGAGCTCTACGTGAACCGGGAGCTCAGTTGGCTGGCGTTCAATGGTCGCGTACTGGAGGAGGGACGCTCACACGACGTGCCGCTGATGGAGCGTCTGAAATTCCTCTCCATCGTCAGCTCCAATCTTGACGAGTTCTTCATGATCCGAGTGGCCGGCCTGAAGCGACAGGCCCTCGCGAGCCCGCAGTGGCGCGACCCGAGCGGCCTCACCGCCGCCGATCAACTGGAGCAGGTTAGCGAACGCGTGCACGAGATGCTGAAGGAGCACTCGGAGGCGATCGGGGCCGCGCTCCAGGAGTTGGGGGGGCACGGGATACGTGTGCTCGGCCGGGATGATCTGACGGCTCACCAGCGGGAGTTCGTAAAGGCATACTTTCGGACCGAGGTGGCCCCCGTCCTCACGCCGCTCGCGGCTGGTGAGCTGAGGCCATTTCCGGCGCTGCCGGGGCTGGCTCTGAACCTGGCCGTCATGCTGGCCGAGACCGAGACCGGGACCGAAGAGTCATCTCCGAGAATCGGGATTATCCCCATTCCCGGGAACCTGCCGCGGTTCATCTCACTTCCTGCGGCGGAGGGTCTCTCTCTGGCCCGGCTGGAGCACGTGATCCAGTGGTGCGTAGAGGAGGTGTTCCCGGGCGCGCGAGCGGACGTCATCGCGGTTTTCCGGATCACGCGCGATGGCGATGTGTGGGTCGATGAAGACGAAGCCGGCGACTTGTTGGTCGCGACCGAAGAGGCCGTCAGACGGCGGCGGCGGCGCAGCATCGTGCGGCTGGAGCTGTCGGCGAGCACCGACCCCGCGCTTCGGAAATGGCTCGCGTCCTGGTCCGAGCTGTCCGATCAGGACATCTACGACGTCGCTGACGTCATGAATGCTCGGGACCTGATGGACGTGGCCGCCCGGACCGGGTTCAGCGATCTGAGATGGCCCGACTGGCCTCCGGTGACGCCGCCGGAGGTGGTGGAGGCAGCCAACCTGTGGCAGGTCCTTGGCGACCGTGACGTGCTCCTTTTGCACCCCTACGACTCGTTCGAGCCGGTGGTTTCGCTGATCAATCTGGCGGCGGATGACCCTGGGGTGTTGGCCATCAAGATCACCCTCTACCGAACCAGCACCAGCTCGCCGATTGTGGCGGCGCTGACGAGAGCCGCCGACAGAGGCAAGCAGGTGATCGTGCTGGTGGAGCTCAAGGCGCGCTTCGACGAAGAGCGCAATGTCAACTGGGCGCGGTCGCTAGAGGACGCGGGCTGCCACGTGATCTATGGGATTGCGGGACTCAAGACGCACGCGAAGGTGCTGCTGATCGTGCGCCGCGAAGCGCGCGGCATCCGCCGGTACGTGCATTGCTCCACCGGGAATTACAACGAGAACACCGCCCGGCTGTATTCCGACATCGGCCTGATGACCACCGACCGCGGATTCGCGCTGGACGCAGCGGCCTTCTTCAACCTGCTCACCGGGTATTCGCAAGAGGTCGGCTGGTCGCGCTTCACCATCGCTCCCAGCGGCCTGCGGCAGCGTTTCATCGAGTTGATCGAACGGGAGACCGAGGTTTCGACGCCCGATCATCCGGGACGGGTGATGGCCAAACTCAACTCAGTTCAGGACAACGGGATATGTCAGGCCCTCTACCGTGCGAGCCAGGCAGGGGTCAAGGTGCAGCTCAACGTCCGCGGCATCTGCTGCCTGCGGCCCGGTATCCCAAAGGTTTCGGAGAACATCGAAGTCGTCTCCATCGTCGATCGTTTCCTCGAGCACGCCAGGGCCTTCCACTTCCATAATGGGGGGCACGACGAGGTGTACTTGTCCAGCGCCGACTGGATGGATCGGAATCTCGACCGTCGCCTGGAGGTGCTTTTCCCGGTGAGCCAGCCGTCGCCAAAACGGCGTCTCATCCAGGCACTTGAGACCTTTTTTTCAGACAACGTGAAGGCGCGTCGAATGCTGCCTGACGGGCGGTATGAACGGGTGAAGCGGCCGGGGCCTAAGGTGCGCGCGCAAGAGGTCCTCTACCGGCAAGCGGCGCAGGCAGCGAAGGCGCGAGAGCGCGATGCGCTGCGGCTTCGGCCCCTCATGAGCCCCGACGCGGAGTAGGGAGTTGGCGTGAGGCTGTATGTGGCGCGTCATGGCATCGCAGAGCAGGGGAGCCGCACGGGGGCCGACGCCGACCGCGCCCTTACCCCGGCGGGAGTGATTAAGACACGGCAGGCAGCCCTCGGCCTGCGGGCAATCGGCTGTCAGCCTGAGGTCATCCTGTCGAGTCAGTTGCGCCGCGCCTGGCAGACTGCGGTCATTGTGGGAGAGGAACTCAGCCCAGGCCGGGAGGCAGAGCGCGAGAAATCCCTGGAGCCAGGCGGGAGTCCGGATGAGTTCATCGCGCGGCTTGCTCAGTTGCAGTCCCGGTCAGTGCTGGCCGTCGGTCACCTGCCCGGCGTCGCCGAGATCGCGTCTCTGCTGGTCTGCGGCCGGATGGACTGCCACCTGCTCTTCAAGAAGGCCGCGGTCTGCTGTCTTTCCCTGGGCGACCCTTCCGCCGGCACGGCCGCGCTTGAGTGGCTTATCCAGCCTGGCGAACTCCGTGCCTTGGACAGGGGGTGAGGAAGCCGCATGAGAGATGTGCACGCGGGCGAGTCCATCGTGCTCTGGCGAACAGGAAACGCGGCTCTCAGCGAGATCACGAAACTGGTT
>JBEKKD010000534.1:0-3262 GCA_050010895.1 Armatimonadota bacterium | reverse complement strand
GGCCGCAGGGGTAACCACAGTGGATGAACTGCTGCGAGTGGCGCAGCCGGAGGACTAGGAGGCGGTTTCTGTCATGCAGTCAGCACAGGCACTGACATCGGGAGGTGAGCCCCCTATTTCCTGGGTCGCAGGGGCATGCAGCGCCGTCCTGGTGACACTGCTGTTGGCCTCGCCTTTCCTGATCTGGCGGCGGACTCGGCGCTGGGCCGCGATTGTGTTCGGCGCGTGCATACTCATAGAGCTTGTGCCGCTGTCGGACCCGCGCGTCCCCGCGTTCTACTGGACGGTGGGAGAAGTAACCATCGAGGTGCTGCTGTTCCTCCTGGCGAGTGCTGCACTTTTCTCCCCACTGCTGCTGTGGCGGCGGACGCGCCGGCTGGGACTGGTCTTGGTCGGTACCGGCGTCTTCGGCGCGCTGACGTTCACGAACTACTGGGCACAGGTGATCTGCACCATCGGCTACATCCTGCTTCTGCTGGCGCTCTGGCCTCGGTGGCGTCTCCTGCAGGCCGCGCCCCGTGGTCGAGAAACACGGCCGGTGATCCCCTCTCGCGGTGTCCTGCGAGCGCGCTCCTGGCCTGCCTGCAGACGGTCGGAAACAGAGGGATTCAGCCTGATCAGTAGCCTGGTCGGCATCGGGTTTGTGGTGATGGCGGCTGCGGTCGCCACTCAAGCTATATCCACCACTATGGCCGCAATTCGCCGCGCCGATCACGTGGCGGTGGCCACCGACCTGCTCGAATCAGCGCGAGAGCGATCTCTCCTGGGCCGTGATACCGCCGACATCCGTGCGCGGGCGGCCAGACTCCTGCCGAAGGGCGCGGTCAGGATCGCCCGCACCCATGTCGGAGCCGGCCTGGCGCGCATCTCCGCTGTCGCCGACTGGCAAGAGGTGGATGGCAAACCCGGCGAGGTCACCCTGGAGTGGCTGGCAGTGGAGGGCTCGCAGTGACCCGGCGCAGAGGCTATACCCTCCTCGAGATGGTTACGGTAGCGGGCATCGTCCTGGTGGTCGCTTCCCTGGTCGGGTCGCTGCATCTCACCATTACCCGAGCCGTAGAGACGGAACTTGCACGGAGTGAGATGGTGTCCGGGGCAAGAGAAGTGATCCACTACCTGCAGAGCGATGTGCGTCGCGCCGATTCCCTTGCCCTCAGCGTGAACAGACTCACCATATCGGCGCAAGGGGAGCGGATCACGTACGCTGCTGGCGAGCACGGCGTGAGCAGACAGAGCAAAACCAGCACTCGGATGCTGGGCGGTGAGGGCATCAGCCTCGCCTTCTCGCCTCTGGGCGGCAACGGCGTGGAAGTCACACTCAGCGGCGAGCGCGCCGTGCGCAGCCGAACGATCACAGTGCATCGCGAAGTCACTATCGCGCGGAGGACGCTATGACCCGCTCCGGATCTCGCGGCAGTGTCCTGGTTCTCGGTCTGGTGATGATGTTGCTCCTGTTCTCACTGACAGGTTCTCTGCTGGCGCTGGCAGCCGCGCGCTGCAGGGCGATCGCCAGGGAGTCGCGCCGCGCCCAGGCGCTCGCCCTTGCCGAGTCGGCCGTGGCTGTGACTCAGGCACGGCTGGCAGCGGGCCAGCTATCGTCTTCGATCTCGGGAACGCTTGCGACCGGGCGCTACTCCGCCCAGGTGACCCGCACCGGCGATGGGCGCGCCATGGTGCGGGCCGTCGGAGAGCCGCGCGCTCTCGTCGGCGGGGCAGGGATCGTGGTCATAGAAACCACTCTCGCTCTCCGCGGCGGCCACTGGCGGATATCAGCGTGGCGGGAGGTTCAGCCATGAGGAAGAGGCCGGGGTTCACGCTTCTCGAGCTGCTCATCGTGTTGGCGATCGCCTCGATCTTATGGGCGATGCTCTTTCCCGTATTCGCGCGGGCGCGGGAATCCGCCCGAAAGATCCAGTGTCTGAGCCAGATAGCGCAGTTAGGTGCCGCGCTCCATCTCTACGCCGCCGACTGGAGCGGAGCATTCCCTCCGAAGGACAACGAGTGGGCCCCTCTCGATCCCTATGCCAGGAACCGCGACGTGTTCCGCTGTCCTGACGACTCCAAGCTCCCTGCTGCGCCGGCTCAGACTGAACCTGGAAACCGGCAGCCCGTTCACGTCGAGTCCAGCTATATCTATCGCTCGGGTCTGTCAAACGACGGACGAGCGACTGAAATCGTCGCTTTCGACCGCTGGATCTGGCACTTGGGAGGCCGCAATATCGTCTTCCTCGACGGGCATAGTTCCTGGTTCAGCGCGGCGGCGCTCTGGCCGATCGCCCCGCCACGGGTGCTGGCTCTCGATCCGGTTTTTCGTGCCCTTTCTCCCGAGCAGCAGAAGGCCGCCCGCGAGGGCCAGCAGATCCCAGGGAAGCTGCCATGGAAGTAAGCAGGCGCGCTCGCGGCTTTACCATCATCGAGATCATCACAGTGATCGCGCTGATCGCGATTCTCGCCGCCATGCTGTTCCCGGTCTTCGCCCGATCGCGGGAACGGGCCCGCGCTGTCCAGTGCGCCAACAACCTCTTCGAGATCGGGCTGGCCCTTCAGATGTATGCTGAGGACTGGGGCGGGCGCTACCCGCCCCAGGAGGACAACCTCGCGCCGATAGCGCGGCGCATGGGCGAGGTCGACAGTCTCCGGTGCCCGAGCGCTATGTACAGCGGCCTGGCCAAGAAAGACCTGGCGCGCGTCGCGAAGGCGAAGCGCAAAGAATACATGAACATGGGCCGGCGATCCGACAGACCGCCATCCTACGGTGAGCAATGGACACCGGTGATAGCTGATGGCGTGCTGTTGGGGTCCGACTATTACTACCACGCTGGTCTGACCAACGAAGCGAACGGAGAAGCCGTGCTGGCTGCAGAGCGGGAGGCCAGCCATAGCAACGGGGGGCATGTGCTCTACGCTTCCGGTCGGGTGAAGCTGCTGCCCGAGGCGGAGTGGAAGAAGGCCATCCCCGCGGGCGCGCAGCGGCGTGAGGGAGATTATGCTCCCGAGCAAGAGTCGGGTGGAATGCGTTCAGGGAGGGGTGGCCGAATGCGCGGTGGGGGGATGGGTCGAGGAGGCCAAAGGTAATGCGAAGCCAGCGGGCGTTCACTCTCATCGAGCTGCTTGTCGTCATCGCCATCATCGCCATATTGACGGCCTGCATCCGGCCGTCGATCACGGCCGCGAATGACAAGGCGAACACGGCGATCTGCCAGACCCGCTTAGCACAGATCGACCTCGCCATTCGCCAGTATGTCGAAGACCATGGCCGGAT
>JBEKKD010000533.1:0-3265 GCA_050010895.1 Armatimonadota bacterium | reverse complement strand
CTGCCGGTCGTAGACCTCAAAGCGTGCTTCCGTTGGGCGTCCATAGGGATGGTAGATGACCCGGTAGGTATCGGTCGTCAGGACCGTCTGCTCGGGCCCGTACAGCACGCCTTCCGAATACACCGAGGAGCGAGAGGCGCCCTCCCTCCGCGGCAGCGCGGCCTCCCTGCCGTTTAGCCCGGGCGCTTGCGCCATCTCCAGCAACGTCCCCCCGACGTCTGCGGACGCCACGACCTGGGTGACGCGCGCGTCTGCGGCCACGCCGGCCGGCCACTTCACGAGCAGAGGAACCCGGAGCACCTCCTCGTGCATGCTGTGGCCGTGATCGATCCCACCGTGATCGAACAGCTCCTCCCCGTGATCGGCGGTGATCACGATGAGTGAGTGCTCGTACAGGCCCGCGGCCTTCAGCTCCGCCAGCAGTCTGCCCACCCAGTGGTCGACGTAGCGCACCTCCTGGTCGTACATCTCGCGGCAGAACTGCTGATAGAGAGCGCGCGTGTCCGCGGGCGCATGCGCCATCCTGGAGTTCCAGTAGTCGCGCCTCCCGACCCAGCCGGCGGGATAGCGGGCACGCAGCGCCTTGGGCGTGTCCGGGGAATCGTACGGACAGTGCGGGTCGAGATAGTGTATCCAGAGGAAGAAGGGCTGATGCCAATTCAGCCTCAGCCAGTGGGAGCTGTGTTCGGTCAGTGTCTGGGCATGTGCAAACACCGCTAAGTCCCCATCGACCCCACCTTCGTTGCGGAAGTCATCGAAACCGCGCCTCCACCCGAGATTTGACTCCAGGAACACATTGGTGACGTCGGCGGCGGTCGCATATCCGGCTCGTTGGAGCCGTTCGGAAAGGAGGACCCTGTTCTCCGGCAACCTGCCGTAGTACGGACTGCGACGAGGATAGGACGAGCTGAGGCCCATCAGCCCAGAGCTGGAGGGTGGCAGTCCGGTGAACAGCGCGCTGAGTGAGGCCAGGGTCCAGCTCGAGGGAGCGTAGGCGGCCTGGTATCGCGTGGCTCCTGTGGCGAAAGCATCCAGGTTCGGGGTCAGACCACGCGGATTTCCGTAGGCGCCAAGCCGGTCGGGCCGTAGGGCATCTATGGTGATCAGGATCAGGTTCGGCCGGCCGTCGCCCGGTCGCCGGCCGAGCGCGCTCGACCGGTGCAGAGCACCCCGCGGGGCCGCCCCAAACAGCCACAAGGAGACCGGCGCCAATCCGAGGAGAGCGAGTGCGGCGACTGGGAGACGACGCCTCTTTCGCGGCAATGGCACGTCGGTGTGCGTGTGGTGGCGCGAACGCATCAGGCCAACGACGAGGCAAGCGCCGATCCCGACCAGCCATCCCAGCGCTCCCGCCCGAAGCGCCTCGAGTGCACTCAGACTGGGCCACGCCCTAAACCAGTCGCGGAGACCAAATAGGAATCCGAGGACGAAACCCGCAAGGCCCGCACACGCCAGTGACGGCAGCGCCGTCCCGCTCGCCACACGCGACCATGCAGCCAAGCTCCTTCGAATCGGGTAATCCACCTTCTCTCACATCTCCCTGCGCACATCCGCTGTCCCCCCGGCAGGTCGGCAGACGCGCTCTTACTTCTTGCATGACGATCCTGAGGGCGAGACTCATCCATGTCATGCACGCCGTGATCGTCGTGGCAGAGCAATGCCTGTCGCAGCCCCGCAGACACCCAAAGGAGTACTTCCAGGGACGTTCGCCCGATAAGGTAGCATTGGGCGAACGTCTTCTTTCAGCCATTCGCTGGCCTTTTGATGACTTTCGCCCTTACTTCTTTGGGCGAAAGTCACTAGGGCACGCTGTTCCTGCCACGCGGCGATGGAACCACCCAGCGTGGCGTCTCTCGGCTCTTGTGTCCCTCTCGACCGCCCATGAAGCCGGCATGAGGCCATCCCCCGACTCCGACTACCCCCTCGGCTGGGAGTCAGTGGCCGTGATCTCGGCGCGCCGTCGAGCGATAGCCTTCCGGTTGGCCGCGTGATGTCAGGCCGGCTCCGTGGGGCCCTGACAGGGGCAGTCGGCGTCACCCAAGCAAGTCAATTCCTTCTCGAATGTCGGCGAGCACTTTTCGGACTCTCTGTTCGAGTGTCTCAGCCGCGTGCTCGCCGACTGCACCATAGTGCTTCCCTATCTGGTTCGGCTCCAGGTCCTCCACGAGTTCTTCGACGGTCCTCAGCAGGATCGCGGTCCACATTTTCGTGGCGGCGAGGCCTCCCGTCTCGGCAGCGGTATGCTCCCAGGCTGGAACGAAGTGACGCACCAGTTCCTCAAGGCCGGCAGCGATGCGGTCGATTCGATCCACCAGTTGGTCGCGGAGTGGCTCAGGAAGTGGGGTGAGGAGAGCGCCGCCCGGGGATCTGCCGGCGGTGATGACCTGGCGGATCTCGCCGAGGTGCTGGAGCACGGTTGTGTAAGTGGAGACCAGATGTGACCTGTGACGATCAAGCATGGGACCCTCCTGCTGTTCAGCAGTCACTGCTTCTCGCCCCAGGGAGCGACAACGTTCTCCGCCCCCGCGAGATGCGCAAGCGCGCGGATGTGCGCGTCCTTCTCGTCGGCATTCATCAGGGCGCGCCTAACGGCATCGAATTTGAGGGCGTAGTTCTGCATGTCCTCGGCCATCTCGCCGAAGTGCCGAGCCTGCTCCGAAACCAGGAAGCCGGCCGTCTCCACGGAGGTGCCAGTTGCGAGGAGCATTCCCAGATGACGCATGCAGACGCCCTGGGAAGGTCCATAGGCGTCGCGGCCATCAGCGGTCTCGAGGAATGCGACAAGTCGCCTGATGGAGGCCGCTTCGATATCCCTGAGGACTCCGCAGGCAAGGCAGTCGGCTGAGCCAGGCGTCATCTCCACCACACGGGCGGCCACCTCCTCCAGCGGCAGAGAGGCCAGCGCGCCCAGTTCCACCTCCATCCTTTGAAGGAGAGACGGGTAGCCCTTGTCCAGCCCCTGGGGCGAGGCGATGGCAGCGAACTGCCAGGTATGAAACGGACAGAAGCCCCGTGTCGCCGCGTGCGCTCGCCGCGCGTTCTCATCATTGGCGATCGCATATTGCCACTTGGCGTAGAAGTCGAAGGCCGCGTGTGCGATCCGGTCGCAGATCGGACACCCGCGCGTAGCCAGGTCCTTGAGGAGGCTAGCCTGTATTATGCATGAGAGAAGAGGGGGAAAAAGGGGAAACGCCTCTGGAGCGCGAAGGATGCGGGTATGACGCCAAATCCTGCATCGCAGCCAGAGGCATTCCCATGACAGACT
>JBEKKD010000532.1:0-3283 GCA_050010895.1 Armatimonadota bacterium | reverse complement strand
CCGACTGAGATCTCCTGCGGCCTGCGCGCATTGCTCGTCCGAGGGCTCCGTACTTCTGTCCGCAAGCGTCGTGCGGCACGCTTCCAGAGCCGCAGACTCGAGCGCGAAATCATCGGCGGCCATCTCGAGATAGCCTTTCGCCGCGGGATACTTCGCAGCGAGTTCCCGGCTGAAGTCCGCAGCCGCCTGGCGAGTGCTGGGGAGTATCTCCAACGGGTAGGAGTCGTTGTCGGTCTGCCTCAGAACGAAGCCCAGGTCCTTGCCGTCGCGGCTCTTGGCTCGCACCAGAGCCCCTCTATTCCGGTACGACGCTATCCATGAATCATAGCAGTCCAGTCCAACCCGAAGAGAACCCTTGATCGCGACCTTGTACGCGTGCGCGACCGCCTCTCTCAGCGCTCCAAGCTCGGCCGCCTTGGGGTCGAATGTGCCTTCCTTGTCACCCACGAAGATGACGCCGATGAGCGGTGCCACATCGCTCGGAGTTCCGGCGCGCATCCAGTCGGCGTGCGTGTATTCAGGCTGCTGCATGCTCCGGTAAGAGCCGCGGCCGTAGAACTCCTTCTTCCCATCGTCGAAACCGCAGACTACGTCCCACTCAGCCGTTGTGAATGCGCTCCACACGATCACAGGCCGGTTCGCGCGGATCTCGTCTTTGACTCGCGCCAGCACCTGCGGATAGCGCTCTTTCGGGTCAACTCCGTCCCCAAACATCGGCGCCCACTCGAACTTGTAGCCCAGCATCTGCACCAGGTCCTGCACCTGCATGGCGTTCTCACACGTCGGCGCGCACGGACAGGGACCGGCGATGCGGAACGCTTGACCCGAGATGCCCTGGATGTACGCCGGCGTGTATGTCTCGCCTCGGTAGCCGAGAACCACGCGCACACTTTCGAACATCGGCTCGGTGACACGATACTGGTCAACGCCCTGCAGAACCACCCTCGATGCCCCTGCTCCCTTCTCCTCGCCGACCGCTCCCGCGCACAATACCGCCGCCATTGCAGCCGCCACGGCAGGGCTCAACACCCTCATGTCGCTCCCGCCCTTTCTCGCTCGCCGCCATCAATCAACGGCGCTGCGTCCTCAGCGCTTCTGCGGCCGGGCTAGAACGCGTTCCGCAGCACTGCCTCGATCATCGGCCTGGTCTGCGACCAGTCGCTCGACAGCGCGTATGTCACCGGAAAACCATCATCGGTCAGCCTCAGCCGTCCCTCGGCGTCCACCGATACCCGGACATCCTGCAGGTTGAACGCCTCCGGCGCCACGAGTGACAACACGCTGATCGGGTCGAATAGCGTCAGCGGCGCGTCGTCGTCTGGGTTCTCCCGTGCATTCCGATACGCGCTGTAGCACTCGAGGAAGAATGCTGAAGCGCGGTCTGACGCGTTCACGAGCCGCTCGACCTCGCGCTTGGGCAGCCTATCGCTGCACGCCTCGAGTCCGATCAGCCGCGGCGCGAGTTCCCTGCACACCGTCTTTGCCGCCAGCGGATCGCAGTACACATTCCACTCGGGATCGCCCTCCAGGCGGCCCGCCATGCAGACGACGCCCTGCCACAGATCTCGCAATCCGGGGTGCCGCACTACCAGGCTGGCCGCGTTCGTCATCGCGCCGATGGTGACGAGGTAGAACGGCGCCCCGACCTCCCGCATCGCTCCCGCGATCGCATCCACTCTCTGCTCGTCGTCACCCACTGACGGATGCGGACGCTCCGGCGCGATCATATTGTACGACCGTCTGGAGAGCGCTGCGTCCTTGCCTGTCAGTGGGCGCATCGCGCCTGGCAGCACCGGGACATTGGCCCCCGCGCGTGCCACCTGCTCTCGCGCCAACCACGCGCGCGTCTCTACATCGCCGTACACGGTGGAGATTCCGGCCAGTCGCATCCCAGGGTGCCGTGCCGCGACCAGCAGCGCCACCGCGTCGTCAATGTCGTCGCCAATATCCGTGTCAATCCATGCCCTGATCATCGATGCCCAATTCGCCGCCCAGGACGGGCGTCCCTTGCCTGCGAGGCAGTCGATCACGCCGCGAATCCTCTAGCGCCGACGCTTCCTACGGGAGCCAGCCGCCGGCCCTTTACTGCCATGTCACGCATTCGCCCGCCGTCCGAAAGAGGACGAGCGGTAGAGGCTATACAACATCTGTCGATACTATGACTGCGCCCGAACACAGCAGAGCCCACAGCGCGCTCGCCGCGCTCGCTGTTATCGCGCTCGTTCTCTGGTGTCTGCTCTGGGGGTTCGCGCACACCGATCTGACCCTCCGCACTCGCCCCGCACAGCTCGTCTTCTTCTTCTCGGCGTTCTTCGTGTACCTGATCGCTGCAGGTCTCGCCTGGTGGCTTGGCCATCGCGCAACCCGCGCCACCGTCATCTTCGTGATCGCCGCCGGGATACTCTTCAGAGTGACCCTGGCTCCCGTCCGTCCCGTCACCACCTCGGACATCTTCCGCTACCTCTGGGAGGGCCGCGTGGTAAATGCAGGTGCGAACCCCTACCGCGAGGCGCCGACGTCCCCGAAGCTGGCGGCGCTCCGCGATTGGGTGTGGCAGGGCGTGGACTTCAAGCAAGTCCCCGCGGCCTATCCTCCGGTCGCGCAGTACGTCTTCGCGATTGCCGACCGCATTCCGGCGAGTCGCATCGTCACCCTGAAGCTGATCCTCGCGGCGTTCGACATCGGGACCGTGCTGCTGCTTCCGGGGCTGATGCTCGGACTCCGGCGCCCGCCCATCTGGGCATTGCTTTACGCCTGGCATCCTCTGATTGTGGGGGAGGTAGTCGCCCGCGGTCACCTCGACAGCGTCGGCATCTTTTTTCTGATTCTGACCATCAGACTGCTGCTCGTGCAGACCTCGGCCCATCGCGCCCTGACGGGGGCAGCGCTCGCGGCTGGCATTCTCGCGAAGGGGTACGCGATCATCACGCTTCCGTTCTTCCTGCGCGCTGCCCGCTCGCATCGCCACTGGCTGGCGCTGGGCTTCCTCGGCATGGCTATCGCCGCTTACCTCCCATTCTCCTCGGCGGGCAGAGACCTGTTCACCGGCATCGCCCTCTATAGCACGAAGTGGACTGGATACGGTGCCGTCTTTCCCCTCGTGGACTGGTCAGTGTCTCATTGCACAGCGGCGCATCTGGAAACCGCCCGCCGAATCTGCGGACTGGCCGTGCTCGGGTGGCTCGCAGTCCTGCTGCTGAAGCAGAGCCCAGACGGCAGCATGAATGGCACTCTCGAGTGCTGCTTCCTCGCGCTCGCCGGGTTCTACGTCCTGAGCCCAGTG
>JBEKKD010000531.1:0-3283 GCA_050010895.1 Armatimonadota bacterium | reverse complement strand
TGGCGCGTTCAGGTAGACCAGATGCATAGCCATAGCCACACGGGCCCACACGCCGTGGAACCGCCGCATGTCGGCGAATCTCCGCATCCATACGCTCTGCCAGCGGGGACCGAACCGACTCGTCGGCATTTGCTGTTCGCGGTGGCGCTGACCGGGGTCGTCCTGATCGTCGAAGTGGCGGGCGGCATCTGGTCGAACAGCCTCGCCTTGATGAGCGATGCCGCTCACGTCCTCACCGATCTCGTTTCTCTCGCACTGAGTCTCGGCGCTTTCATGATTGCGGCTCGGCCGGTGAGCAAAGAGCGCACGTTCGGATGGCACAGGGCGGAGGTGTTTGCCGCTCTCGTGAATGGCATGCTGCTGCTTCTCATCACGGCCGGCCTGTTGCGTGCGGCCATCCTTCGACTGCAGAACCCGCCGGAGGTGCGGATCGGCGGCATGATGATCATCGCTGTCGCTGGTCTGATGGCGAACGCTCTTATCGCCCTGCGGCTGCGAGGCCATGCCCATGGTGACCTGAACATCCGGAGCGCCTACCTGCATGTACTGGCGGATCTGGGCGGCAGCGTCGGAGTCGTGATCGCAGCCCTCATCATGCTCCCGACAGGCTGGTACATCGCGGATCCCATTATCAGCATTGTCATCGCGCTCGCCATTCTCGCCGGCTCGATCCGTCTGCTGCGCGAGACGGCGCATATTCTTCTCGAGGGCGTGCCCGACGGGGTGGACTTCGAGGCCGTGGCGGAGGCGGTGAGTTCCGTGCCCGGCGTGTTGGGCATCCACGATCTGCACATCTGGACCATCTGCTCCAATCTGCTGGCTCTCAACGTCCACGTGACGGTCGGCGATCTGCCGGCTGAGGAACGCGATCGGATCGTCTGTGAAGTGAGCGAGCGGCTGAGCAAGCGGTTCGAGATTGCCGAGACCACCGTACAGGTCGAGAGCGTTCCGTGCCGGACGGATGAGCTCATCCACATCGTCCCGCATCACCGCGAGTTCTAGCGCCCCTGCCGCACCAATACGTCGCCGATGGTCGGCGCGAGGAGTCTGTCGTGCGCGTCCTACTCTTAGCCGCGATCTTGGCCATGGCCACTGTGCCGGCGCTTGCGATGAGCGCGTCATGATCGACTTCATGACCTCATGGTGTGGCTGGTGCAAGAAGCTGGATGACGAGGTGTACACGAAGCCTGACGTGATGGAGATGAGTACCCGCTTTGTCTGCATCAGGGTAGACGCCGAGCAGCGGAGCGACCTGGCTCGCACCTATGCTGTGGACAGGTATCCCACCATCATCTTCCTCGATCCGACGGGCCTGCAAACGAACCGCGTGGACGGTTATGTTCCGGCGCAAGGGTTTTTGGAAGGAATGCGTAAGTCTCTTCCGCCGAAGAGGTGATGACGGTACCCTGGAGGTCGGACATGGTCAGGCTGCGCTGCCTCATTGCCGTTGCCGGGTTGTTACTCTCAACCACTGCCTGGGCAGGAACCGCTCGGACAGCGCGTGCGGCTGCCCCAAGCCGTCCCGCTGTACCCTCGGGCATGCAGCAATTCGAGAAGAATACGGCGCTGGGAGCCGATCTGGAGGGCCGAGTCGGTACGGACGAGGAGTACTCGCAGGTCCAGACACTCGCCGACAGCGGCCTGGCTGCTGCACGGAATCTCGTGGCCGCGAACCCTCAGAGCGCGGAAGCGCAGTACATGCTCGGCAGTTGGCTCATCTACGGCTATCGAGTGGTCACGACGCAGGAGACAACCACCGATGCTGCCGGGGAGGCTCATGCATCCAAATTCCGGAAGGTCGTTCAAGGGCTGAGCGACGACTCGACCGAGGGGCTCAACGCGCTGAAGAAAGCTATGGAACTGGCCCCCGGGAACGCCGCCTACGCGCTGGATTACACGGCCGCCCTGCTGGACATGGGCCAGCCGGAGCAGATGATCGTAGTACTGGAAGGGGCCTGGAACGGCAACCCGCCGCTCGATCAGCAGCAGCAGGCTCGGGCGGGGCTGCTGTTGGCTGATGCGTACTTCGCCCAAGGCCGGATCTCGGATGCCCGCGAATGGCTGTATTCAACACTCCTGCTCAACCCTGAGAACGCAGACATTGTGAGGAGGCTGCGGACACTCGATGCCCAAGAGGCGGCGCCGGTCGAGCTTCTCCCCGCTCCCAGCCCTCCCGCGGAGGCGCCCGAGGCCCCGTCATCCGAGGAGGCGGCACCGGCCGAAACAGCCCCAGCGCCCACCGCTCCGTCGTCAGGGGAGGCGGCCCCGGCTGTGCCCGCGGCCCCGACTGAGACAGCTACAGCGCCCGCCGCGCCGTCGTCAGGGGAGGCGGCTCCGGCTGTGCCCGCGGCGCCGACTGAGACAGCCCCAGCGCCCGCCGCGCCGTCGTCAGGGGAGGCGGCTCCGGAGGCCGGCGGCGACCAGACCGCCCCCGGAACGCCGTCGGAGAGTCCGGAGCAGTCAGCGCCGCCCGATGGGAGCGGTCAGTCGACGACCACACCGCAGCAGGATGCGGGAGCGGCCAGCTAGAGGCCGCCGAGGCTGCGGTAGTGCGAATGACCAAGCGCCTCTGAGATTGGGCGAGGATGACGCGCAGCCAAGGGAAAACAATGAGGTAGGGTTCCGTCCGGTGGATGCGGTGGAGGAGTCAGTATGGTTGTCACTGTTTCCAGAGAGGCCGAAGCCGGTGGCGAGGACGTAGCCCGACTGGTTGCTGACGCCGCCGGGCTGCACATCGCCGACAGAGCCATATTGGAGCGAATCGCGCAGCAGGAAGGCGCTCCGATCTCGCATCTGCTTCGCTTCGATGAAGCCATGCCGGGCACCATCGAGGCGCTGATCGCCGAGTGGCAGACCTCAATGAGTCACGCCACATACCTGCGGCGGCTGATCAACGTGTTGCTCCTGCTGGAGCGGGAGGACAACGTGCTCATCATCGGCCGCGGCGGCGCCTTCGTGCTCACGGACCCCGGGACGTTCCATGCCAGAGTGACCGCGCCCATGCCGTGCCGGGTGGCGAAAATCGTGCAGCGAGAGGGCGTCCCTGCCGGCGAGGCCGAGCGCGCGCTCAAAAGAATAGACGAGGAGAAAGCCAGGTTCGTCGAGCAGTCCTTCGGCGCCGATATCGCCCTGCCAACTCACTACGATCTCACCATCAACACTGCCGAGCTTGGGATTGAAACCGCAGCGGAACTGGTCATCAGAGCGGCGCGACAGAAGGCGACTCGGCGGCGGATCTCGAGTGAGTCGCCTGAGGATTTCCTGAGCCATCTGTCGCACTTCC
>JBEKKD010000530.1:0-3296 GCA_050010895.1 Armatimonadota bacterium | reverse complement strand
GGTCCGCCACATTCTGGACGCGCTACTTTCGTTCACGACCGCGAAGATCGAGGTCACCCAAGACCCGGCTCGGATGCGCCCTTCCGATGTGACTGTGCTCTGGGGCGACTCATCGAAGTTCCGAAAGCAGACGGGCTGGAAGCCGGAGATACCGCTCGAGCAGACGCTCCGCGATCTGCTGAACTACTGGCGGGGCCGGTCTCAGAAGTAGACAAGAGACCGCAGCTCGCGTGACGTCAACGCTCGGCGACGGCAGCCTGGTAGCTCGCCAGCGTTTCGCGCGCACAGCGTTCCCACGGGAACCGACGTGCCCTGCTCAGGCCGCGAGCCACAAACTCGCCCGCACCGGCATGATGCGTGAGCAGTCGCTCTAGCGCCGCGGTCCGGCGGTCCGGACAAGTCTGCGACCCACCCGGTCGTTGGCGACGCCCAGCTCATCGACTCGGCTGCCCGTTCCTGTACTCAGCGGAGTTCGAACTCATGCGTGAACATCCGCACCAACGAGCGGCTGCCGCCCCCAGACCAGCTGGTCCTGGTAGGGCGCTGCACGATCTGCGCGGGCAGCCGAAAGATGGCCCGCGCCTGCTTACGGTCCTCACTCAGTTCGACTCTCTCTAGCCATGCGCGCAGCAGGAGCTTGCGCTGCTTCGGACTGCCTTTGGATAGGATCTCCCCGGCGTAACGGGTGAACTCGGCGCATGCATCAGCGTCGATCTGCATCGGCCCACCGATGACGTTCTTGTCGTCGTCCTCTGAGTTCCGGTGGGTGACAGCCTCGGCCGGCACCATTGGCGAGGTGCTTGGGACAGGCTGTCCGGTGACTCGTCCCACTCCGTCTCCGTCGCGCGCCACACCGGACTCGCCACGGGCGGGGACGACCGAGTCATCCATGCGCGGTGCTCGGCGGCCCGGAGACAGCCCCCGCTCCCACTCTGCCCACAGCTGTCGGTTAATCCTCTGAAGGGCCCCTTCGGACTTCTGCAGTCTCCTGATCAGCCTGACGAGACCAGCAATGACCTGCGCATCCGCTGGCTCCGCGTGTATGTATCGCGCACCTCGGCAGCTTTCCCCTACATGGCCTCGACTTTGACCTACGCACTTGTAGACCGGACAGGGACGACCCGACCGGGATCGACGCGCCCAACCCCACATTGGCTGACCACAGGTTGGGCACCTCATGAATCCCCCGGACAGCAGCAGGTGCATGCTGCTGTTGACGAAGCTCTTGTCGCTGAACTCCTTCCGGAAGGCGACGATCGCGTTCGCCTCCGCTGGCGTGATGATCCCCGGGTGGGCATTGGGGACGAATGCTCCGTGGTTCGCATGAGTTCGTCGCCCGGCATTCCTACCGTGAGTGCCCACGATCGCGTAGCCCGCGTACTGCAGTAAGCGACGGGGAGTTAGCCGCTTGCACCACGAGTCTCGACGCCAAGTGCCGTGCGGGGAAGGAAGGCCGGCCTTGGTGCAGAACTCAGCAATCTCTTTGGGAGTTTCCCCCCTGGCCGCCAGTTCCATAAGACAGTATCGCACCCATTCATACACCGGCCGGCCATTCACGACCGTGTCATCGAGAGCCCACATCCTCTTCATGATGGGGTGGTTCGGCCGGCTCTCGCCGCGCTGCAGATGGATCGCGCGATAGCCCCACGGCGGGTTGGCGCCGTTCTTGTAGCACCAGCCAGTCTCGGAGTCACGCGTCTGCAGATTGGCTCGAAGGCCCTTCGAAGTGTGGAATCCCTTCTCCCTGCTGGATGCTTCGGCACTGGCGAACGTGATCGCTTCGGCATAGATGCCGGACGCTGTCGTGGGATCCAGATCGGGATCGTTCAGCGAGGCAACTTCGACTCCGGCGCTGCGCAGTTCCCGCACGAGCTCGACGCCGCGGAGGCTATCCC
The DNA here is from genome assembly GCA_050010895.1 of Armatimonadota bacterium. Taxonomy (GTDB): domain Bacteria; phylum Armatimonadota; class Hebobacteria; order Hebobacterales; family Hebobacteraceae; genus JBEKKD01. Next base: position 1,401 of record JBEKKD010000530.1, on the reverse strand, counting down.
GGCAGAATCTCGTGAAGTCATGTACGAGGATCAGCTTCAGGCTCTTGTCCTCCTTCACTGTCGCCAACATACGGTGAAACTCGACCCGCTTGTGCTCCTCTTGGAATGCGCTCGTGGCCTCCTGGAACTCGTGCGCGATCTCGATGCCACGTCGTGCCGCGTAGGATCGGATCTGGCGTAGCTGCTCAGCAATGGATGCGAGCCGCGCTGCTTGCATGCTCGTCGAGACGCGCGCGTAGGCAACAGCCCGCGGTATGGTCGGGGGCGACTTCGGGATGCGTCTGTGCTGGCTGTGCCAGAGCAGGTTGATCATGTCCGTGACAAAGGCGTCTGGCGCCTTGGAGATACTGCGATCAGAGGTATCGCGTGTCATGGTCATTCCTGCCAGTGGGATGTGAACTCAGCCCTACTTGGGCAAGTGGACCGCTTCATGAGATCGGCTTCCTCACTCGGCGGTGCCCGCGCGACTCTGGTGGACCCTCGTTGGTGACGTGGGTCGCGTGCCTGCGCACGCGGCGCCGCCGGGGCAGCGTCCACTGCTCTGCCATCATGTCAGACAGCTGTGGACTATTGTCCCTGCACCATGTTCCCATCGCCAGCGGCTGCGTGATCTGCCCGGGAAGCCGGTAGATGATTTGGACCTTTCGCCGCTCAGGATCGAGTCGCACTCTCTCGACCCACCTTCTCGCTAGGGACTTGATGTCGCCAGGGGTTCCTGCTGAGAGCATCTGCCGCCCGTGGCGACAGTAGGCCGAGAGCTCTTGCATCCGGATCTGCGGCGGTCTGTCTGGCAAGCGATGCACAGCTGGTGCACCAGGAGGCCCAGCCCCCGGGTACTGAGGGACGCCCATATACCGCTCGAGGCGAGGCCCTTTCGGTCTCGGAGTGGCCTCGTGGCCATCAGGGGCTTCGCCAAGGCTGTCCGCCGGAATCTGCGCTGCTGGCCTGTCCGCCGACCGCCATACAGCCTTCAGCTCTCTGTTGATCTGCTGCATGCCACGGCGCGAGGCGCTCAGCGCGTCGAGCAACCGCCTCAACCCAGAGAGCACCTTCCCCTCCACGAGCTCCTTCGGGACACTTACTGCCTTCGTGCAGGCCACCCCCGAAGGACCTGTCGGCTTCTGCAGGAGACACGAGTAATACGGTTCCCCGCTACGCCACCTGCGGCCGCGCATCGTTCCCCCACAGCGACCACACTTGAATAGACCGTCTCCGAGAAGGTAGCTCGGATGTCGGCAGGGCGCAGAGCCCGCAAAGGAACCTCCAGCCCCATGCTGCGATCGCTCGACCGCGACCAAACGCGCCTCCTCGGGGGTGATGATGGCGGGGTGGGCATTCGGGACTATCACCCATTCAGACACAGGATTCTCGCGCTGCTGGCTCCTCACTCTTACATTCCAG
>JBEKKD010000529.1:0-3298 GCA_050010895.1 Armatimonadota bacterium | reverse complement strand
CATTCCTGACTGCGTACCGGTGTGTCCGGATTTCTCGAACATGATCCCAGCAAAGCTGACCGGCAAGCCGTTCTGGGATCTGTACCTGTACCACGATCCGCCCATCTGGGAGGCGTATGTCGCAGCCGCCAAGCACTTCAATATCGACTCGCTCATGGATCTTGTCCCGTTCGAGTATCCCTGGGAGAACAGCACTGGGGAGGAGTGGGAGCGTTTCGTCGTGCTGCGAACCCCGGAGCGGATCGTGACCCAGCTCTCCCGTAAGGAGAGCGGCAACCGAGTGTGGGCCTCAACTGTGGACGCGTACTACGTCGCCGATCCCCCCACCTCCCGCGTGCTCCCTGAGAAGATCGGCCTCCCTGCTATCCCGGAGCGATGGGAGCCGCTCGAAGGGGTGAAGCCGGTGGACACTGGCCCCGAAGGGTTCCGCCGGGTGAAGGAATCCATGGGAGAGCAGGGCATTGTGGGCATCTATGTCACCACCAGCGCGGTCTTGGGCAACGAGCAGGACATCTACCACTACTATGACAACCCCGATCAGCACGAGCAATGGGCGGCGGAACACGTGGCAGCCGCGGAGCGGCGATTCGACTACCTCATGTCGCAGGATCTGAGTCCTGACTTCATCTCGGTTGGCGGCTCGGGGATTCTCGTCTACCAGACCCCCGCCATCTTCCGTCAACTCGCGTTTCCTGCGGTGAAACGGGCCATTGAGCTGGCGACAGCCGCGGGCATTCCCACGCACATCCATTCCTGCGGGCCCGAGAAGGAACTCGTCAAGATCATGGCCGAGGAGAGCGACCTGACGGTGATCGATCCGCTGGAGAGGCCCCCTATGGGTGATTGCGACCTGGCTGAGTTGAAGCGACACTACGGTCACAAGCTCGTGCTGAAGGGCAATCTTCATACGACCGATACTATGTGGCGGGGCAGCGTCGAGGACGTCATCGCCGCCAGCAAGTCAGCTATCGACACGGCCGCCGAGGGTGGGAAGTTCATCCTTTCCACCGGCGACCAGTGCCCGCGCGATACACCGGAAAAGAACCTGAGGGCGATGGTGGACGTCGCCAGGACGTATGGTCGGTACTGAATGGCACACGAGCCGGGCGTGGCTGCCTCGAGGCCAGGCGAAGCCGACTTGCTGCGTTGGAGCATAGGCGGGCACGCTGTACGCGCGCTCACTGGCGACGAGGTGCCTGATCGCGTTGGGGCCCAGACCGGCTAGTGCATAGGTGCGGTAGTCCGGCTCTGCGAAAGCTGGAACATGCAGGCGGCCACTGGAAATGTCCATCGCGGTCGGCCGAATGACATGCTGAGAGATCAGTCCGCCCGCGAGGCCGTCAGCTTCGAACTCTGTGAGCCCATGGTGCATCCAGACCTCGTTGTAGAGCAGTTCGGAGATGGTTATTCCCACTTATGTGCATTCTACCACGTCTTGCATTGCGCGTGAACCAGCAATGCAAACATATCTTTGTCAGTGTCGTGTTTGGTGATGCGACTGGCATCCGACGTGACGGACGGAGCCAGTCTGCCAGGGGCGATACTGTGATCCGGAGATCCCAGACCAACCCGCGACCTACGCGGGGGGTCATAAGTGCCGTTCTCAGCCCAGTGGCTGGACCTGGGTCAGAGCTCCCGGCGTTCCCGCTTGGCCGCGAAATAGTGCCAAGAGGTATATAGGACCCCCGCGCCCGCCGGAGAAAGTCTGACGCAGCGCCGCCCTTGGCGGCCCACGGTGCCTTTATGGAGCCGAGAAGGGGGAGTCTCATGTACAGGCGTGTCGTAGTCCCTGCGCTGTTGGCGATAGTTGTTCCGCTGGTCCTCGGTCTTTGTGGCATGGCAATCGGCTACTACAGCAAGCACGTCTTCGATGCCACGGTTACCAAGCGGCCAGGTCTGCTCGGCGGGTGGCTGCCGCCGTCCCTGCCCACAGGCTGGGCGACGTTTCTGGCGATCTTCTTCGCCGTTCGCATGTGTGTGGTTAGAGGCGGCAATCGGCGGGAGTGTCTGCTCGTGGCCCTATCACCGGTGATCATCGTTGGCATCGAACTCGCAGGACTCGGGATGCGCGATGCGGGGATGTCGTGGCCCCTCCTGGCCCTCGGCAGCATGCGTCCGGTTCTGACGGGCTCTACAGCCCCCGGTACGGCGCTGTCGGTCCATGGCGAGGTTGGCAGCTGGCTGAACCTGGTTGCCACAGCTATCGCCGCGCTCTGGCTCTATCTTTTTGTTGCGCGCCAACCCTTGAGATTGCCCGCGGCAGACGTAGCCGTGGTCAGTTCTGGCGGTACCGCCTCGGCCCAGAGCGTTGCATCGGCAGACACGGATCGACACGGGTAAACCGCTTTGAGGTCCGCCCTCACGCGAGGAAGCCAGGCCTGAGGGGGAGGGACCTGGCTTCGCTCGTACTTCAGTTGTCTAGGCGGGCGCTTAGTCAGAGGGGGGAAGCGCCGCGCCGCGTGCATGGTCGCCCGATAGGCCCGACGAGTCAAGCCCAAAACTGTTGTTTGGGGTCGTGGCCCCAGTGGGTACGACTACACGGGGCCGGGCGGATCGTTCTTGAGGCAGGAACGGTGAGCCCCGGCCCTCTACTCGCCCTCCTTCAGCAGGTGCCGTAGGTCCTCGACTGACAGCCCCAATGCCTCCAGTCGTTTCCGCTCGTCATCCCAGTCGCGGGGCTGTACCAGTCGCGGCCGCTGCCAGATAGGCACTTTCACAGCCCCCGACGCATCGGCATCGGCGATGGCATCGTCGATGCTCTCCGCGTCGCCCTTCATATAGTGTAGACTCAGGGCCGTTCTCGCGCCACGAACCTGCACCTGTGGGCATGAGAATAGGTTTCTCAGCGGCGAATGGTCCCGAGGCTAACCTGCCTGATCGCCGGCCGGCCCCAGCATCCCCTCCAGCTTCTCGACCGCGGCCAGCTTGGTGCGTACATCGGAATGCAGGTAGCGCGCGGTGGTCCCGATGTCGGCGTGCCCCAGCAGTTCCTGCACGGTGCGGATGTCGGCGCCGGAGCGGATGAGGTGGGTAGCGAAGGTGTGGCGCAGTTTGTGGGGGGTGATGCCTCTGCCTGAGAGGCCTGCTTTCCCCAGGGTGCGCGCCAGCATCCGGCTGATCGCCCGGCCGGAAATGGGCTCTCCGAACTGGCTCACGAACAGCCGGTGGCTGTCCGTCTTCTTGCGCTGGGGCAGGTACTGCTGGATGGCCGCGGCGGCCTGATCGGCCAAGGGCTGTCCCCCCGGAAAATGCTATCCAGGGCTTCCAGGAGCCTTATTTCGCCGCGGCTCACCGGGTA
>JBEKKD010000528.1:0-3314 GCA_050010895.1 Armatimonadota bacterium | reverse complement strand
GCCGAAGACGCGATAGCTTTCCGCGATGGTGGTGAGGATCTGCGGCGGGTGCGGAAATGCCGCCTCGCAGATGCGCCGCAGGGCGATGAAGAGCAGCACGAAGCCGGGGGGATGAGTGCGGGCGTGGTAGGGAAGCGCGCGCATCTGGTCGGCATAGGAGGCGATCCACGTCACCGGATCGCGGACGTCGAGCGCGACCGAGTAATAGGTGGTGGCGACGGGACTGGCGATGACCGCGCCGGGCGTGACCCAGGGCAGGCCGGTGGCGTTGAGCAGGCCGACCTGCAACCCGAAGGCGACGAGGATGAGGAGGAAGAGCATGGCGGCGCGGGCGGGCGGGCGCTGGTTCTCCCACCAGTCCGGTCGGGAGACGAACCAGACGAGGAGGATGAGGGCGAACGCGGCCCAACCGGCGGGCGCAAGCTGGAGCGCGAGCTGGTTCTGCCGCCAGACCCATTGGCCGGGGATACCGAAGGGGACGCGGTAGGCGAGCGCGCCGCAGGTCGCCGCTGTGAGGAGCGCGGCGGCGAGGAGGAGGGCGCGAGATGGGTTGTTGGTTGGTTGTGCCATTGTGATACGGCTTCGGTTTCGGGATTGAAAATCCCGAAACACCTCGGAACCCACGCGGCGCCGGCACTGACCCTCCTTCGCTGAACCTTCGTGGCGCGTGAGTACCGACGCAACGCGAAGACAACGGTACGACGTGATCCCTTCGACTTCGCTCAGGGCAGGCTCTTCGCTCCGCTCAGGATGACAGATAGACGGTTATTGCCTCGCCACGCGATAGACCGAGACATCGCCCTGCTGGTACGTCTTCGATAGCCAGGACGAGCGGTCGGGGTCGAACGCGCCTTCGGCCTGAGCTGATGGCGGCAAGAAGACGTCATCATAGATGCTGCGATCGCTCAGGAGATACGCGATTCCGTGCTCGCGACAGAAAGCTTCCCTGCGCGAGTCGGGTGTGCCTGCTGTGAAAAAGTCCGATAATTGCTTGATTTTCTTAGTGTAGTCGAGCGTCTCCGACCAATGGCCGAGGTAGACGCGGCACCCGGCGATGGAGGGCGCGTAGTTCGAGAGGAACGTATTAGCGAAAAGAACGTCGGAGCGCGAGGCCTTGCCGCTGAGTGAGCGGAGCGCACCGTACTGATCTGGGCGCAGGTAGAGCGGGGGCATGAGGTTGCCGATGTAGGCCTGATTGTTGCTGATGAGGTCACTGGTCGCACGGCGGAGATAGAGCACGTTCGACGGCAAGCAGATGGCGACGAGCGCGATGGCCGCGATGAGCGCGCGGCGGGGCGCGGACAGCAGGAGCGGTTCGATGGAGAGCGCGGCGAGGATGCAGATGGGAATGTGCAGGCCTTCGGCGAGCTTGCGATTGAATGGCACGGGGATGAAGACGAGGGCGAAGCCGACCACGAGCCAGATGATGAGCAGGCGGAGGGCGTCACTGGCTCTTGCGACGCTGCGGATGGCGGCGATGATCGCGAGGAGGAGCGGCAGGCCGAGGCCGAGGGCGAACCAGCGCATGGGCGGCGACTCCGCGGGCGGGCCGACGAGCTTGACGATGATGGTCATGTCGCCGATGGTGCGGAGCCAGTACTGATAGATGAGCGCGGGCGCGGCGATAGCGGCGATGATAACGGCGAGGATGAGCGCGGTCGGGCGCGCGTGGCGCGTGATGACTTGCACGATCACATAGACCGCGATGATGACGGCGACGGGGATGAGGTCGTAGCTGTGGACGTTGCCGAGGACGAGCGCGGTGATGCCGGCGAGCGCGGCCGAGCGCACCGAGCCGGTGGCGAAGGCGTGAGCGGCGAGGCCGAAGGTGAGGATCATCAGGAACATGGAGAACGCAAAGAGCGGATTGAGCAGGAGCGTCAGGAATGTGATCGCCTCGGGCATCACCAGGCCGGGGCCGAAGTCGATGGGGTGGAGCTGGTCGCCCTGGACGTGAAAAAGCCAGCCGAATCCGGAGGCGGTGGCGGTGAGAATAAGCGCGAGGCGGCGGGCGGTGATGGATGCGGTCGCTTGGGCGGCGAGCCAGTAGATGGCCACGAGCAGAAGCCAGCCGGAGGCGAGACGAGCGAGGTGGTAGACGACGGGAAGCGCGAGGTGAGTGACGCGGGCGAAGAGGCCGAGTGCGAGCCAGAGGAGGTTGATGACGCGGGCGGGCTGGGGTTCAGTGGTGAACTGATCGGCGAAGAAGACGCAGCCATCGCGGGCCTGGCGCATGTAGGAGAGGTAGACGTTGTGGTCGTCGGGGTTGGTGAGGAAGCCGGAGTAGTACCAGCCGGGCTGTTTGATGAAGAGGGCGAAGAGGTAGGGCAGGCAGGTGGCGAGCATGAAGAGGATCGCGAAGAGGGCGGGCCAGCGCCACTCCAGTTTCGGGACTGAAGTCCCGAAACACCGTGCAGGCACCGACGCAACGGAAGCGGCTTCGCCGCTTGGTTTCGGGACTGAAGTCCCGAAACACCGCGGAGCTGCCGAAGCGACGGAGGCACGGCGTCGGCACTGAAGTACCGACGCAACGGAGGTATGGCGCTGTTCGCTATCCGGCCTCATCGCGGCCTATAGTACATCGTGATGATGGGGGATTGGTAGAGCCAGTCGGGCGGGGCCCAGGAGCGAGGGGGCGCGAGCCAACTGGGGACCGACTCGCGACGCGCGACCATGTGCCGGCCTTCGTAGAGCTTGTCGAGCGCGGCGACGAAGGCGAGCGCGTCCGGGCGCTTGAGACGGATCAGATCCTGCGACTCAAGATCCGAGAGGAAGAACATGGCGGGCTTCTCCGCCTCGAGCTTCGCGGCGTCCCAGCCGGTAAGGACAACGCGGTTGCCGTTCCGCTGGTTCCATTCATCGAACATGCGCCGCGAGAAGGGACCGCCGTTGTAGGGCGAGAGGGGCGGGTCGGAGTACCAGGGGGGTTCGACGAGGCCGACGCGCATGAGACGGCTGACGTGGCGGTGCGAGGCGGCTGGCTGGGCTTCAGCCCATGCTCGATCGCGCGGGTCCATGTGGGTAACGAGGGTGACCTGGGGCGCGACATAGACGCTGGTGAGGATGATCACCGCTATGCCGAAGGCTGCAGCGCCGACGCGCGGCACCGCCTTCAAGCTAAGGCGTAACAGCCAGAGCATCCCCGCGGCGGCCAACAGGCACAGGAAGGGCGTCAGCGGCACGAGATAGCGGATGAAGTGCTCCTTGCTGAAGCCAATGACGAAGAGGTAAAAGACGATCCAGAAGAGGGCGACGCGCGTGGGGCGGGAGGGATGGCGAATGGCGGCGATGATGCCGATGATGACTGCGAGAAG
>JBEKKD010000527.1:0-3320 GCA_050010895.1 Armatimonadota bacterium | reverse complement strand
CTCCCGTCGCCGCCAGCAGCATCTCGAGCGTGATCTCAACCATCGCCCGCGCCCTCGATCTCCCTGAGTACGGCCCGTGCCGCCTCTCGATCGTCGAAATGGATCGTCCGACCGCCCGCGAAAATCTGGTAGTCCTCGTGGCCCTTGCCTGCGATCAACACGAGGTCATTCGCGGTCGCCGCTTCAATCGCCTTCCGGATCGCCGTCGCCCGATCGGGCTCGACCGTGCAGCGCGACCGCACGTCCGCGGGAATCCCGCTGACGATCTCCTCGATGATCGCCTCTGGCTGCTCGTTGCGCGGGTTGTCGGATGTCACCACGCACCGATCCGCCAGCCGGCTCGCGATCTCTCCCATCACCGGACGCTTCGTGCGATCGCGATTCCCGCCGCAGCCGAATACCACGATCACCTCCCCGGCGGTGAGCTGCCTCACTGCATTCAGCGCCTGCGTCAGACCGTCCGGCGAGTGTGCGTAGTCAACCAGTACCGTCCGCGCCGCTGACGGCACGCGCTCCAGTCGCCCCCGCACCGGGTCCATCTCGCGCAGCGCCTGCTGCGCCGCCTCCACCGGAATCCCGAGCCCGGCGGCCGCGGTCAGCGCCCCCAACGCATTGTAGACGTTGAACATTCCCAACAGCCGCATCGAAACCGGAAGGCGTCCCTCGGCGGTGGTCACGATGAAGCTGGTCCCCGCCGGCCCCAGCTTGATCTCCTCCGCTCGGAAATCGGCCCGCGTCGCCACTCCATAGGTCAGGGTGCGGCCCAGCGCCACCCGCGCGATCTCCCGCCCCGCCTCATCATCGGCGTTGATCGCGTTCGCCCGCTCCCGATCGCGCGGGAGGTACTGCGAGTCCGCGAACAGCCGCTGCTTGGCGGCGAGGTAGTCCTGCATATCCGCGTGGAAGTCCAGGTGCTCCGGCGTCAGGTTCGTGAACACCGCCGCCGCGAATGTGCACCCGTCCGTTCGGTGCAGCGACAGCGCGTGCGACGACACCTCCATCGCCGCGTGCGTAGCCCCCGCCTCGACGCATTCCGCCAGCATCGCCTGGAGATCCACCGCAAACGGCGTGGTGTGCCTTGCCTTCATGGTGCGGCCGGCGATTCGATACTCGATCGTCCCGATCAGGCCGCTCTCGTATCCCGCCGTGCGGAAGATCGCATCGAGCATCTGCGCCGTGGTGGTCTTGCCGTTCGTGCCCGTGACGCCGGCCAGCGTTAGCTTCGATGACGGGTAGTCGAAGAACTCCAGCGCCATCGGCGCCATCGCTGCCATCGTGTCCGGCACGGAAACCAGCGCGCCGGTCTGCATCCAGCCCTCCGGTAGGGGAGGAGAACCAGGTTCGCGGCCATCCTGCACGACCAGCGCAGCCGCTCCCTTTTCCACCGCCTGAGGGATATAGAGGTGCCCATCCGTGGTGGCGCCGGGAACGCAGATGAACGCGTATCCCGGCCGCACCAGACGAGAATCGTAGACCAGCCCGGTGACTACGGCAGTCTCATTGCCCGCCAGCCGGGCGCCTGCTACCGGCTTCACTAGTGCCGCGATGGTCTTCGCTCGCGCCCGATCCGACCGCCCTCCCACTGCAACCCGCGTCCTTTCCGAATTCGCTCTGTCATTGCGAGCCGCCCCCCCATCGTTGGGCAGGGGTTCATCCGCCTCTGGCGGGCTTGCCCCTGCCATCCCCCACCAATACTATCACATCCACACCCGACCCGCCCGGCCCCTACTCGGCCGCCCCCGCCACCGATGCGATCCTTGTATCGGGCGCGATCGAGTCCGGCGGCACGCGCATATAGGCGAGCGCTCCCTCGCAGATCTCGCTGAACGCCGGCGCCGCCACCACACCGCCGTAATGGCTCCCCCTCGGCTCGTCGATCGCCACCAGGATCGCCACCTTCGGGCTATCGACCGGCGCGAAGCCCACGAACGAGCCGATGTACTTCCCGCTGTTGTAGCCGGCCCCCGGGGTCGGCTTCTGCGCAGTCCCCGTCTTCCCGGCCACGCGCCGGTGGGGGACCTTGGCCGCCTTCCCCGTTCCCTCCAGCACCACGTTCTCGAGATCGGCCTTGAGCCGATCGCACGTCCGCTGCGACAGCACCCGCTCCGGCGCCCGCGCCTTCGACAGCTCCACCTTGCCGCCAGGGTCAACGACCACCTTCAGCATGTGCGGATGCACCAGCTTCCCCCCATTCGCCACCGCGCAGTACGCGCTCAGCAACTGCAGCGCGGTAACGCTCACCCCCTGCCCGAAGCCCACGTTCGCCACCTGCATCAGCGACCACGTCTGCGGCTTGTACAACATCCCCGAGGACTCGCCTGCCAGCTCTATCCCCGTCTTCTTGCCGAAGCCGAGCCGGGTCGCCCACTTGTAGAGTCGCTCGGCCCCGAGCGCCATCCCGACCGTCGCCATTCCCACATTGCAGGACTTTATGATCATATGGTCGAGGTCCAGCGTGCCGTGCGCCCGGCTGCCCTCGTGAAGCGCACAGCTCACCTTCTTGTTGCCGACCGGCCGGCTGCCCGTGCACGTGTAGGTCTCCCCGTTGCTGAACACGCCCTCCTCCAGCGCAGCGGCCGCCGTGATCACCTTGAACGTCGAGCCCGGCTCATAGGGGCTGACCACCGCGTGGCTCACGAAGCTGGTCTTGTCGTAATCGTGGAACTCGTTGGGATCGAAGCCCGGCTGCGACGCCAGAGCGAGTATCTCGCCCGTGTCCGGGTCCATCACCACCGCCGTGCCGCCGATCGCGTTCGCCTTCTCCACCGCCTTCGCCAGCGCTTCCTCCGCCATCGCCTGGATGGTGAGGTCGATGGTCAGCGCTGCGCTGCTCCCCGGCTTCATGTCCTTGATCACCACGCTGCGCCCCGGCACCTCGCTGCGCGAGCGCGGCAGCCGCCCGTCCAGCACCACCAGCATCTGGCCGTTCGTCCCTGCCAGACGCTTGTTCAGAGCCGCCTCTATGCCGCCCAGGCCATTCATGTCCTTGCCCACAAAGCCCAACAGCGCCGCCGCCGCCTGCTCGTGCGGGTACGCCCGTTTCCACTCCGTGTTGGCCACAACGCCCTTGTCGTTCAGGTCGCGCACCGCGTTCGCGACCTGCTCGTCCACCGCCTCCCGCAGCATCACGTACTCGCCGTCGCCCGAGAGCTTCACCTCCAACTCGTCCTCGGGCATCCTCAGGAGCGGCGCCAGCCGCTTGGCCGTGGCCGCGGGGTCGTCGATCATGCTGGGGTCGGCCGCCACCGAGTACAGCTTCAGATTCAGCGCCAGCGGGTTCCCGTTGCGGTCGTAGATGTTGCCCCGTGGCGCGTTGATCG
>JBEKKD010000526.1:0-3322 GCA_050010895.1 Armatimonadota bacterium | reverse complement strand
TGCCCCTACTACTGAAGCCTGGACAGCGCCTGCTCGCGCTGGTTGAGGTCCGCCGGGGCCCACAGGCCTCGATTTTCGCGCTGACTGGAGCATGGGAAGAGTGGGAGCGCGGCGACTGGTACGTCCGTCGTCCGGAAGTGCGGTTCTTCGTCTCTCACCAAGGACGGTATCGAGAGACCTTCCAAACCGCCGCCGTGGCCTGGGGAGGGCGGGACGAGATTGGCTACTACAGAGCCTGGGCCGCAGACTTGCTGACCATGGGGCGTCAGCAGATAGTTTTGGTTAGCGGTCAGACTGGCGCCGATCACTTCAGCGAAGCTCTCGACGTCTTCCTGCCCGGAGGCCGCTTCCTGCGCCACATCGTGCATGTGACCGGCGTGGTGACAGGGGGCGATTCGCCATTTGAAGTGAAGGACCTGAATGGAGACCGAATGTCGGAGATCAAGGTGTGGAACATGCTGGAGTTTCTACATGCAAACGGTGTGTACTGGTGCGACGTGTTCCAATATGACGGCTACCGCTACCGGCTCGCGACTCGCCGCTTTCCTAACGTCGTGCGAAAGAACGTCGCGGAGCTTGAATCCTGGCACGAGTTCTGCCGCCAGGAGGGAACGGCTGAGGGGGAACAGGTCCGCAAGCACTTGGCGTTGGGTCGCCGCTACCTGGCGGGAATTGAGAAAGCGTCGCCCGCGAGAAAGCGATCGTAGAGGCGAGCGGTGAACTGCGTGAGCAGAGGAACGGACAGCGGCGCTCCCGCCGCCTCCCCTCCGGCGGCCCATTCCAGCCGGACGCGGGCGCGGCCTACGGATTCACCGGCCTGCCCGTGAGGATCGCTCCTCAGGCACCTTCCATATCAGCTTGCCAGGATCGCCGCTCCGCCCGGACGTCACGCGGATCTCACTGCCGTCCTTGACGTAGGCGAGTCGTTTGCCATCGAACGACGAGGTCAGGTGTGCGATCTGAGACGGCCGCCGCAGTGGGCCCATACGCGCCATTGTGGAGCCGCAGTTCTGCACCGCGACTTGGGACTGTCACAACGGTCGGTCCGACCTTGCTGACATCGAGTGGCTTGCACTGGGACACCGCCTGATGGCGCGACTGCACAACTGCGGACATTCAGTTGCGCACCGAGATAGCAGTGAGCAAGAGTGCCGCGCCCAGGCAAATGGCAGTGGCAAGCGAGACCCCGGCGAGACCCAGCAGCGGGACGGCGACGATGCCGACGAGAAGAGCGGCTCCCGCCGATCCGACTAGGTCGACCGCGTACACTGCCCCAGCCGCGGCCGAAACATCGCGGCCGCGACCGTAGAGCACCGTCAGCACGGGATAGGCAGCTCCCACCAGACAGCCCGTACAGAGCAGCAACACCGCCAGCGCCGGCAGAGCCAGTCCTGGATGGTGAAGGGCCGCTTGCGCGAGCCCTGGCAGCAGAAGGGAGGCGCCCGTTGCCATCGCCAGCAGCGCGATGAGCAGGGGCGGAAAGGCTGTTCCCTGCGTCTCGCGCACGGCCGGCAGCAGGGCGCCGGCGGCGAGGCCGGCCATGAATGCCGCCATCACGATCGCCATGGCGTGGTACAGGTAGCCACAGGCGCTCTGCAAGACGAGCAACGCCACCACCTCCGTCACGATCCCGAACGCACCCATGGTGGCAGCGGCGATGACGATTGCGGCAGCCCTCCGTCTCGCCCCGCGGCTGACACCGGCAATGAGGGCCGCGAGCGCGAACGCCGCCATCGCCCACCAAACTGACATGCGAGAGAGCAATCGCGCCGGTCGCGACAGCCAGGGCGAAAGTTGGGCGAGCCAGATCCGGGTCTGGTGGTAGTAGCTTATGGGGTTCAAGTCTGTGTTCAGCGGGGGATTTGGAACTTCGCTGATGGCTTCTCGGACCAGTTCGGCACGTAAAGGAAGGAAAGCGTCGCGGAGCCAGACCTGGTTGACGAAGTCAGCATGGATTTCGCGGCGGATGAAACGATCGGACAGGACGCGCCAGTCAGACGTCAGCGTTCCGGCTCTCGCCGCGGCGAGAAAAAGCATCCGTTCTCCTGGGACGATCAACCGGTCAGGGAAGGCGGCTGCGAGCGTGCGGTCAACCGTGGCGGCCGCAAGCTGAACGGGGCCGGTGAGCTGGACTTCCGAGCCGGTCAAGCCAATGGCGAAGACGCCGTTCGGTGCCAGCGCACGCCGCGCTTCCTCAAAGAAGCCGGCCGTGTAGAAGCGATTGATGGCGGCCGTCGTCGGGTCCGGCAGGTTGACGATGATGACGTCGTAGACGCTGTGCGCCCGCCGCACGAAGATACGACCGTCGCCTATGTGGAGGTTGACGCGAGGGTCCTGCAATACACGCAGCGATGATGGTGAGAACCACCGCTGCACCGACTCCAGCACCTTCGGGTCAAGCTCCAGACAGTCGATTCGGGCGACCCCGTGCTTGAGCGCTTCCCGGGCCAGCCCCGCGAGGTTCCCGCCAAGGACCAGGATCCGTCGCGGCGCGGCGTGCTCGAGCATGGGCAGGTGGACGGCGCACTCATCGATATACTCGTCTTGAGATGTGAAGAGGAGGACGCCGTTCTGGTACAGAGAGACCTGGCCGGCCTGCCGCGCCACCACAATAGCGCCGTAGCGGGAAGCGGCAGACGCGATCGGATTCACATTCGACCACCGTGGGCTCGCGCGTAGGGTCGAGATCTCAGCCTCGCGGGATCTCACCCCGAGCAGCACAAGTCCGCCGGCGAGAAGGCAGGCCGGGGCGAGCGCTCGCAGACCCGCTGGTGAGAAGTTGGGGCGGAGCAGAGCGCATGCCGAAGCGAGGGTGAGTACAGAGATGGCCGCGAGTGTGGCAAACGGTCCCATGTGCTGGCCCGCCCATATATGGAACGCCAGTCCTCCAAGCGCCGAGCCCGCGGCCTCCATCGCGTATGTCAGAGCAGCGGGTGAGATGGCAGAGCCCCTCTGGAGCCCGCGCTGCGCGCCGACCGCTGCCACTGCAGTCACGAATTGGGTCCCTACAAGCAGACAGATCGGAGCGAGGGTCTCGAGCGAGACGAGCAGCATGGCTCCGGGCCCGAGGACCTGGCCGGGGACCAAGCTGCTCGGCTGTACCCGGCGGGCAGTGGCGAGAGAAACCGGCAGCATCGCTGCCGCGGCCAACTGCGACCAGCCCAGCATCCGCTCCGATGTGGGGCCAAGCCGTCTCAGTCGAAAGCCTATTGCGCTTCCAGCAGCTACCGCGATCAGCCAGACCGCCAGCACAAAGGCGATCGAAAGCTCGTTGCCGTAGAAGAGCCCGAGAAGCTCCCGGGTGAGCACAACTTGCGCGATC
>JBEKKD010000525.1:0-3329 GCA_050010895.1 Armatimonadota bacterium | reverse complement strand
CCCTCCGAGAGTCTACACGCCGGTACCGGATTCCTATAGCCGCATCGACCGTGCAGTTGGCATGGTGCTCGCCAGTCGCCGCCCGGTGAGCGTCGAACAGGCCGCAAAGGCGTGTGGGATGAGCCGCAATGCCTTCAATCGGTTGTTCGCCGCGCTGATGGGGATCACGTTTGCCAAGTATTGCCTACGACATCGGCTCAGCGCCGGGGCGGGGCAGCTCCTGAGCACCGATGATCCCATCAAGGCGATCGCGGCCGACTGGGGATTCACCAGCGCGAGTCACCTCAACCAGTGCTTCCGCAAACACTACGGCTGTTCGCCTGGAGAGTACCGGAGGCATCACCAGAGCGCATCGCCAAATAGCGCCGGCTAGTTCAAGTTGTCGGTCTATGCTCGATCCAGCGGAGTAGCAGGGGCCGTCCTGACACAATGGGCAGGCCGAGTTGCTCTACCAACGTGGCGGATGGGAGGGAAGGATGAAGTCCATACCGGCCAGTGAGTTCAGGGAACGACAGAGAAAGGCGCAGCAGCGAGTCGGAGAAGCGGGACTCGACGCGGTCATCGTTCACTCCAACGAGGCGGACTTCGCTAATGTCCGCTACCTTTCCGATTACTGGCCGGCCTTTGAGTCCGCGGGCGCCATCATTCCCGCCGAGGGCAAGCCCATATTGCTGATCGGTCCTGAGAGCGAAACCTATGCTATGGACCGAAGTCAGATCGAAACCGTACGTAAAGTGCTGTGGTATCGGGAGAGCGCGGAGCCTGACTACCCCGACATCCCGATTTGCACCTTCGCCGAGGTATTCGATGAGGCGTGCGGCGGGAAACCGGTCAGAAGGCTGGGTATCGTCGGCCGCGCAATCTTCCCCATGGCGATCTACGAGGAGATTCGCAAGGCGCTGCCTCATGTGGAGATCATCGGGGCCGACGAGATCATCAGCGACATGCGAGTCATCAAGAGCCCAAACGAGATCGCTCTCATGAAGGAGGCCTTCCGGATCAGCGAGACCGCCATTGACGAGTGCCTGAGCCAGATGCGACCTGGGATGACCGAGCTCCAAGTCGTAGGGCTGGCGCTGGAGTCCCTCTACAGCCACGGTGCGGAGTACGAAGCCCACCCCCAGTACGTGATGGGCGGGAAGAATACCAACCATGCTATCTCCCGCGCCACCTATCGCCCACTGATAGCCGGGGAGATGGTCCAGCTTAACCTGGGGGCGCGCGTCGGCGGCTATAGTCCGAGCGTGGGCCGACCGTGTTGCTTTGGAAAGATGCCGACGGAGATGCGTCGGCTGGTGGAGGCCGGCCTGGGGGCTCACCACGAGACGACTGAGTGCATGCGGGCCGGAGTGCCGGCGAAGGAGGTCGTGGCCCGCTTCGAGGCGTTCGTGCGGTCGAAAGGATGTGCGGGGAATCTGCTCTACGGGCCTTGCCACGGCGTTGGTATGATCGAGGTGGAACGGCCCTGGATGGAGAGCAGCAGCGAGTACTCACTGCAGGAGAACATGACTTTTCAAGTGGGCACTTTCCTGCATACCGACAGCTATGGGCTGCGGTGGGAAGATGGGGTACGCATCACCGCCGACGGCGTCGAGCGCCTCTCGGGCCGGCGTCAGGAGATATTGGAGCTTCCGGAATGAGTGAGGCTCGAGCCCTCGGTTGGCCGAAGCGGGCATCATCGGACGGCGGTCTCCGCCTCTCCCGGGACACGGAACCACGCCGGAACAAGTCGTTGTTGCTGCCCCAACCCGGATGCTCGGGGCGCTCGTGTCCGTCTCACATTCCGCTCTGGGGGCTGTGAGGCGGCACGCGATCTCGGCATGACCATGGGAGATCGCGGCTTCAGGATCTTCTTCAGTCAGTCCGTACTCCAGATTAGGAGCGATGAACTGATCGTGGCCCAGATCGGCTGCATAGACATCCGGCACCCGGGTCTGGCCTAGCTCATCACCACAAACCTCCCGCTCGATCAGCCGAGCAAGGAAAGCAACGATGGGGCAGGCGCAGCGAGTAGTGGCCGTGTTCGGCTTCGATATGGAAACCGACATCGGGAGTTGGACGCCCTTCTACGAGGGGCTTGTCAACGGCACGCCTCGCATCCTCGACCTGCTCTCCGACATGGGCATTGTGGCCACCTTTTACTTCACCGGTCATGCAGCCAAGGCCCACCCGGAGGTGGTGGCCGAAGTGGACTCAGCGGGACATGAGGTAGGCTGCCACAGCCTGTACCACGAGACCGTGGGCGACGAGCTCTTCCCTATCCCGGGGATCCACCCGTTGTTAGCGGAGGAGGTGCCGCTCCGGCTGAAGGTCGCGACCGACCATGTGACCCAGGCACTGGGACGCGAGATTAGCTCCTTCCGCTGCCCCCGCCTCTTCGGCTCGACCGCGGTCATCAACGCGCTGGAGGCGCTCGGCTATCAGACTGACGCATCGTACCCTCTCTACTACTACCGGGAGCGGCTGACGCCCTACCACCCCAGCCGGACTGACTGGACCCGGGAAGGCGATTCCCCCATTCTGGAGATCCCCAATTTCGCCGATCTCGCGAAGGACAGCCAGGACCCGCTGGGCCGAGACCGGGACCAATGGCCGAAGTACCGTACGGAGGGGGCACAGTCGCTGCTTGCTGCCGCTGACTCCTTCATCGCCGTCGCCCATGGCCGCGGTCTGCCCGCGGTGCTCTGCTTCTATCTGCACCCGTGGGAGTTCGTCGAGATGCCATCTCACCCGATCCACTACGGAGAGGGATCGGTTATCCCCGACCCTTTCATCATCGCCGGCTGCGGAGACCGCGCGCTTCGTGAACTGCGGTCCGTGATCCGAGGACTGCAAGCCCGCGGCAGTGAGTTCAGTACCGCAGTGGAACTGGCGCGCGCCTGGGTATAACGACTGAAGGGAATGGCGTCGTGCCTGCTGTTTTCAGCCCATTCTCGCGTTCTGAGGGACCCCTGTCGGCGTGCGCCAACAGCTCATTCGTGTCTGCGGAAGCACTGGTTGAAGTGACTCACGCCGGCGGATCCCCGGTTCCCGGCGATCACCCCGTGACGGGGTCAAATGTGTATAGACGCTGCCCCACTCAGCAACCGGGCCGGTGCCGCAGGCAGCGCTTGGCAAGAATGACCCAACCGACTCGCCGGAAAGTAGGGCCTGCCTAATGGAGTATGATCAGGTGTCGCCGTGCGGACACCTTCTGAAGTCAGAAACCCGACCGGAACGTGAGCCGCCGCTGTCGAGGAGGATGAATGCCGCACGATCACGCCCACGACCTTAGGCTCCTCTTCCGAGAGCCTGCGGCTACTTGGGAACTGGCGCTGCCAGTCGGCAAT
>JBEKKD010000524.1:0-3331 GCA_050010895.1 Armatimonadota bacterium | reverse complement strand
CAGTCGCGGCGGTCGACCTGCCCGTTCCCCTTCGGTCAGACCGGCCAGACCGGCTTCCTCGAAGCGGCGCACCCAGTACTCCACCGTGCGCGGCGCGTCTCCCAGGAGATGGGCCACTTGGGAGCAACTCATTCCCTGGGCTACCAGCAGCACGCCATGCAGTCGGTGGTCATAGCGAGACTCCTCGGAGCGCCGGATCTCGTCCTGCAACCCAAGCACGATCAGCTCAGGTTCGGCAATGGTTAGTCGTCTCATGCGGCAAGGGTACCACAGAAGCTACCTGATGCGCAATTATTTATGACGCTATGTATAATCAGGCGTGGGGCCGGGCTGATCGAACCCATTCTGAGAACGCAAAAAATGTGTGACGCCCGGCCTCGCTTTTGAGAAAGGTAGAGCGATGGCACGTCCCCGCGCCAGGCTGCACGCGGCGCGCCACATCGGCCTCAGGGCCGCGCTCGGAGGCGGGGTGGTGGTTATGGGTGCGGCGAATCACTGGCAGGCCCGGCCGGCACTGACTTCTGCCCCTTCCCGGCCCGAATCCACGTCCGATAATCACCGTTACAGGACCCAGATCCGACCGGCGGCCGTGCGCGTGCGCGGCGAGGAGCTGGGACAGAGCCGTGTCGGTGGGCCTGTGGCCAGTGGAGGGAAGCCGTCGGCCTTCGTCGTGCTCACCAAGCGCAGCTGGCACCACAGGAAACCCCTGGTCAGCAGGGCAGCGACCTCGTGACAGCGCTCGACGGGCGATGTGGATTCTTGGTCCGGTAGGTTTCCTCAAGACAGTCTCCCAGTACCATGTGGGGCTTTGTTTCGGAGGTGCGCGGCGAACAGTGTCCCAGTACTGTCTTCGCCAAAGGTGGCCGCGAAGCGCTGGGGCTTAGCCGGAGTCGGGGGGTGGCCAGGTCGTCAGCGGAACGCTCTGACACCTTACCTAGCAGGCACTGCCGGCCAGACAGCGAATGGGTCCACCGGGACCAGCGGCGTCTCATCGCAGGTCATCCAAGGAGCGACGGCCATGCCCACTGCTGGCCGCTTCTACATCACCGGAGGTACGCTGCCCCAGGAGGCGGCCTCCTACGTTGCGCGCGCCGCCGACATCGAACTCCAGGAAGCTCTCACGGCCGGCGAGTACTGCTTCGTGCTCAACGCCCGCCAGATGGGGAAGTCCTCGCTCGCGGTGCGCACCGTGGCCCACCTCGCCGCGCAGGGGATCCGGACGGCCTACGTTGATCTCCAGCGGCTGGGGGGCGCCAACGCCACCCCGGAGCAGTGGTACTTGGGCCTGCTTCTGGAGATGGGCCGCGGGCTGGGGCTACGCGCCGAGTTCCGGGAGTACTGGCGGGAGCACGCGGACCTGAGCCTGGTGCAGCGTGTCTTCGGCGCCCTCCGGGAGGTCGCCCTCGAGCGCGTGTCGGGCCCCATCGTCGTCTTCGTGGATGAGATCGACGCCACGCGCGGCCTGACCTTCTCGACGGATGAGTTCTTCGGGGCGCTGCGCGAGTGCTATAACCATCGCGTGCAGGATCCCGCGTACGACCGACTCACCTTCTGTCTGGTGGGATCGGCCTTGCCCGGCGACCTCATCCAGGACCGGCGCACCTCCCCCTTCAACATCGGCCGTCGGATCGAGCTGCGGGACTTCACCCTGGAGGAGATCAAGCCTCTCGCGCAGGGGCTGAACCGGCCGAACGGAGAGGCATTGCTGCGTCGGGTCTGCTACTGGACCAGCGGGCACCCATACCTCACGCAAAGCCTGTGCGCGGAGATCGCGGCTGACTCTCGCGTCCAGACCTCAAAGCACGTCGACGCCGTCGTCGCGCGGCTCTTCTTCGCGGCCATGGCCCGCGAGCGGAACGTGAACCTGGCCGATGTGGCGAATCGCATCCTCTCGACCTCGGGAGAGGCGGAGGAGCTGCGCACCCAGGTGCTCGGCGCCTATGACCGTCTGCTGCGGGAGAGGCCGGTGGTGGACGACGAAGCGGACCGGCCGGCGGGGATTCTCAAGCTCTCCGGGATCACCCGCACTCACGAGGGGAACCTGCAGGTCCGCAACCGGATCTACCGCCGCGTCTTCGACCGGCAGTGGGTGCGAGAGAACCTGCCGGGCGCGGAGGTGCGCAGGCAGAGAGCGGCTTACCGGAGGGGTGTGCTGCGTACGGCGGGGATCGCCCTAGTGATGCTCGCGGTCGTGGGCGGGTTGGGATGGAAGGCGAGGCAGGCCGCGGAAGAGAGCCGACAGCAGCTCGTGCGGACGGACATCACCAGCGGTATGAAGCTGGTGGAGGCAGGCGATGCGCTGGCGGCGCTGCCGTGGTTCCTGGAGGCGCTGCGCCTGGACCAGGGATCCCCCGAGCGCGCGCGGGCGGACCGCCTTCGCCTGGCGATGACGGCGGCACTCTGCCCAAGGCTGGCTCAGGTGTGGTTTCACGACGGCGGGGTGAATTCGGTGGAGATCAGCCGGGATGACCGGCTGGTCGTGACCGCGAGTGAAGACAAGACCGCGCGGGTCTGGGACCTCCTCACCGGAAAGCAGATCGGCGCCTCGCTGCGGCATGGCGCAGCAGTGGTGGATGCCGTGTTCAGCCCCGACGGGAGGCGGGTGGCCACCGCCAGTGCGGACGGGACGGCGCGGGTGTGGGAGACGCGCTCGGGGAGGGCTCTCACCCCGCCGGTCCGGCACCAGGCGAAGGTGACGTGCGTCGCGTTCAGTCCTGACGGGACCCGGTTTGCGACGGCCAGCCTGGACAAGACGGCCCGCATCTGGGACAGCGAGACGGCCAGGCCGCTCACCGCGCCCATGAAGCACGACTCCAATCAGAACGCTCTCGCCTTCAGCGCTGATGGCACGAGACTGCTGATCACGTGCGGCAAATGGTACGAAACCTTCACTGCCTCCGGATGCGCCCAGGTGTGGGACGCTCGGACCGGCCGGGCGGCCTGCCCACCCCTCGGGCACCTTGTTGAAGACGCGGAGTTCAGCCCGGACGGCCGCTGGGTGGCAACTGCCAGCGACGACTTCTCGGCCCGGGTCTGGGACGCCGCGAGTGGCGCGCCGGTGAGCCCGATGATCCGGTTTGGCCTTGGCTCCTTGGGGTGTTGCTGCGCCCTCAGTCCGGACGGGAGGCTGGTGACTGGTACCGACAAGGAGGAGGCAGAGGTGTGGGACGTGCGCACAGGGAAGCCGCTGACCTCTGCCATGCAGTTGGGTGCAATTCCCCGGTCGGTCGCCTTCAGTCAGGACGGGAACTGGGTAGTGACAGACGATGGGGCGGCCCGGCTCTGGAATGCGCGCACGGCCTTGCCGGCCACACCACCGCTACAGCACTGC
>JBEKKD010000523.1:0-3340 GCA_050010895.1 Armatimonadota bacterium | reverse complement strand
CTCCAGCAACTCTGGCCTCCTGGTCGTTGGAATCGGTCTGGATGATCACGCTGCATCGAGGCCGCCGCCTGTCGCGCGGCATTTGGCCGATAGGATCTGGCAACAGCCCCTGGGCAACTCCGCGTCGCGGCAGATCACAAGGGCCGCTACCTCTACTTCCAGCTTGACACGGATGGACACGCCCCGTCGGTGATCGTTGTTGTGCGTCCCGATCGCAGCCGACTAACTCTTGTCCGCGCTCCACATGACGTAGTCGTGAGCGCGCAGGAAGCGAAGCAGGCCCTGCGTATCGCTGAACTCGGGGAAGAGCCCTTCTGGGTCCGTATGGTATTGCCAGAGGCCGCTCGCCATTTCTGAGATGGTGACACTGTCCTGACGCCCCTGCCACTCCTGCTGACTCGGTATCTGCGCGATATCGCGCAGGGAATCGAGCACCTCTGTTGTGCACAGAGGCAGCGTGACAGGGCCTGGGCACTGACGAAGAACAAAGCCGAGTACGTCGCTGCGAGCCCCGGTCCAGGCGATCTCCGAGAGACGGCGGCCGGAGCCGCAGAAGTATCCGATGGGCACTCCGCCTCGTTCGAGGAGCAAGTAACCGGGGGTGCCTTCGCCGCGCGCGAAGATGGTGCGCTGCCAGTATGCCTCGGAGCGCTGGGTGGTGCCCGTAAGACGGCTGTTGAACGCGTCGTACATGCGCACAAGCGACAGCACGTCATCCTCCGCCAGTGGCCGAGCGGTTATCTCCTGCCCGACTTCGTCGGCGACGACCAGATCAACGGACACCACTCGCGAGGTGAGGTGCCGCCAACCGCTTCCACCGTAGACGGCCTCGTTCCCGTAGAGGAACGACCACAGGATCCCGTTGCGCGTCATCCATTCCGCCGCCTCGGCAAGCACGTGCCTGAGCAACCCGCGTCTGCGGTAATCAGGGTGGGTGCAGACGCTGCCAATGCACACCGCCCTGGCCACGCGGTCGGCCGCGTAAGATGGGCGCAGGTAGCACGTCACGCTCGAGACGAGTCTGCCGTCCAGCGCCATGACCCGGGTCTGCTCGGGATCGTAGCCCACCGTCGTTCGCACCGCGCGCAGCCACCAGTCCCGTTGCGAGAGAAGACCGTCCAGCGACGACGAGCTGTCGAAGCTCCTCCCATGCGCATAGGAACTGTATACGAGCTCGGCATGTTCCTCGAGTTCCTCTCTCCTGAGCCCACGAATCTCCATGGTCACTGCGAAACGTCCTCCTGCGCCCCCAGTAGCATCTCGCGAGTTTTCTCGGCGAGCCACTCCGAGCTATGCTTCACGTGCCGCGTCCCCAGTTCGAGACTCGCGTCGCGCGGATCGGACTTCGTGGATCTGCCGGACCGGCGATCAGGGACGCGACCCTACAGCCGGCCCCCGAAGAGAGGCAGATCGACCAGCTCCTCCCTGGTGCCCATTCTCCCTGTCAACCTCCCTGTCAACCGCCCGTAAACCCGTCCTGAGCGCGCTTCCAGGCATTTGTGGCGAGTCCTGCTCCGATGTCATTTGAGGCCAGAAAACGGCACTTTCGGGTGCCGCCCAGAGGCCTCTGATGGCGGAATGATACTCGACCGCCAGCAACCTCAGGGACCTCTCAAGGGTGTCTTATCGCCATTCGACAGAGGCAGGATCACTTTCCAGATAGGGGAAGGACGCCCGAAGGTGCCGCCCGGAGGTCCCATATGGTAGAATGATCCTCGCCCGCGCACAAGCTCAGGAGCCGCTCAGCGGTGTCCCATCGCCATTTAACATGGGCACGGGCACCGACAAGGCCGAAGCACGGCACTGGGACACAACTAGCCTGAGTGGGCATCGCGCCGCCAGCAGGGCCGAGAGCATCCATGTCAGGTGTGAATGAATGGTGAATGACGACGGCTCTGATATCCACCTCCAGGTCATGAGAGCTACTGACACCGCAACGACTGTGAGCGCTGACACGATACCGGACCGATAAGAACACAGGCGTGATTCTGCCAGCCGCTCCCACCTAAGGAGCACTCCGGCGATCCCCAGAGACCCTCTGTTGGCGTAGCACTTCTGTTGCGCTTTCATAGCGCGGGCGCTGGGGGCGATCCCACCCCGGAGCGTGGCGCGCATGCCACGATTTTGTAGCGCTTCCATAGCGCGGCTGGCTCAGGCGGAAATGCTGCATCGGGACGCGCGATGCCAGGTCGACGGGCGGCGGTTCCGCACGCCTTTCGCCTTGGCAAGATCGGCTGCAATCGCCACTCGGCCGCCACCGGGCCGCCACCAAACCGCCACTCGCAAGGGGGCTTGACCGCCACCGAAGTGCTACCGAACCGCCACCGAATCGCCACCGCTCGCGGGGTCCTTCTGGGGCCGGACTGGGACGCTCAGATGCCCTTCTGACCCTATCCTGAAGCGACGCAGACCGATCTGCTCTGATCCGCGTCCCTCTTCTCAACACCCCGAAGTCTCCCACACGCCCAAAAAACTGCTACCAAACCGCCACCAAACCGCTACTCCAGTCCGGCGCCAAAGCGGCCAAAAAGTGCAGTCTCGGTGCAAATGCGGTGCAGCCCAGGTGCAGCCTCGGTGCAGCCGCGATACAGCTTGTGGGGCCTTTTCTGGGGTAGCCGTTATCCCGGCGATTTCGTTCAGTTTAGTGCAGTCCGCGTTCATTCCATACCGCTGAGGAAGACCGCGCCATGGGTCGCGGCGGCCCGGTGTACCGGCCAGGCCCCGATCAGCGCTCTCGCCGCCTCGCGGTACACCGGTCGGTACACCAATTCCAGTGCTCGGACTACTGATAGCACACCGTCTGGTCTACCGAAAGTCTACCCTGGTACACCGGAATCGGGGCCGCTGCAGCCGATGTTGAAACAGCCATTTCTCCAGCAATTGGCTGCACTTTCTGTACCTCATCACGCCCTGAAGGTTAATCGAAATGCCCGCGTTTTTCTGGAAAACGCCGTTTTCGGTACACTTTGGTACACTCCAGTCAATCGCGACCTCGGCTTATCGGCCCACTCCACCCTCAATGTCCGGCAATGTCCGGTTTGGAGAATTTCCCGCTGATTGCGGGCTGTTTTGGCTCTCGCCTCCCCTCCTTCACCTGAGTCTCGAACCCACCCCAAACCTGGCGGGGGGCTGGGCAACGCTGGCCGCAGTGGAGCCTGAAGAGCTCGCAATTTGCTGCACCTTCTGCCACTCGCGCCCGGTCTGCAAACTGTCACATAAGCAGGCAAAAAGAGCCCACTCAAGGCCTGGACTTGTTGCCCGCCTCCAAGTGATGAATCACCCATCACCATCGCCAGAGGAGGCGCCAGCATGATTAGCGCACCAGCAGCAACCGCAGAGC
>JBEKKD010000522.1:0-3345 GCA_050010895.1 Armatimonadota bacterium | reverse complement strand
CGGCGTACATCTCGCATGTGCAGCGGGTGGCAAGTGCGATGTGATGGCGCATCATGATCCGGCCAGCGATGCGGGTGACCTGATCAGCGGTCTTGCCGGCGCAGTAGATGACCTCGGGAAACCCGGTCCGCAGCTCGCGGTGCGTATCCACCTTGGCGAAGCCGAGGTCCTCGAAGGGGAGCGACCGCAGGCGCTCCACCGCATCCGCGACCGTGGCTCGGCCCGCTTTCACCTCACGCAGGAGGCGCGCCAACTGCCGCTCGGTCATGCAAGCGCCTGCCGGTACTGCTTGACTCGGCCGGGCAGGGGCCGGTGGGCGAAGAGTCCCGCGCCAGTGACGAAATCGCTCGCGCCCGCGTCGACCAGCTCCCTGATGTTCTTCGGCGACACGCCGCCGTCCACCATGATCCGCACCTCGCGGCCCGACTTCGCAATGAGCCTGCTCAGCGCCTCGATCTTGCGGATCGAGGCGGGGATGAACTCCTGGCCGGAGAAGCCAGGGTTCACAGACATCACCAGCGCGTAGTCCATATCGTCAAGCACCCACTCGATGGCATCGGGCGAAGTGGCCGGGTTGATGGCGACGCCGGGCTGCGCGCCCAGGTCGCGGATGTGCGTGAGTGTTCGCTGCAGATGCCCGCCGATTTCGGGATGCACCGAGACCCGGTTCGCTCCGGCCTGTATGATACCCGGAATCAGCACGTCAGGCTGAGTCACCATCAGGTGAGCGTCGAAGGGGAGGGTTGACAGCGGCCGTGCAGACCGGATCACGAGCGCGCCCACAGTGATATCGGGGACGAAGTTGCCGTCCATGACGTCGAAATGCAGGCCATCCACGCCGGCCGCGGTCACACCCGCGATCTCATCCGCGAGATGGGCGAGGTCACTGGCGATCATGGACGGGAAGAGGCGAACCAAGGGCATGGGCGTCTCCAGTAGCGCCGAGTGAGCTTCGACGGGGTAGGGGAGGCGTCCTGCCAGGATGGGGATACGCTGCCCCCCCGCCAACGTGATCGCGTCCACCATGCTGGTCGGGTCGGCGAGGTCCTGCGCCCGGCTGGGGAGGAGGGGTGGCTCGCGTCAGAGCTGCCGCAACACGTCTTCAGGGGGCTCCACAGGCGCTTTCGTAGATGGAGCCAATTGCCCAGGGTGGCCGCACGAGGCGGCCCGGAACCGCCGCGACCCCTCCTGTCACCCCACTCCTCCGCGGCCCGCGATGGAATGCCCTGGGTGGGACCATGCCACGCAGAAGGCCCAGATGCGAATCTGACCCGATCCACTCGCCAATCGGAACCTGAGCCTGGTATCGCACCGGCAGATGAGTTTCCGACAGGGCGGGAATGCTGACTCTCGATACTTCCCAGGTGGTACTGACTGACGTACGTATCGGACTTACACCAGGTCATCCGCTTCCCAGAGTCGAACATAGATAAGCCATCGCGTCGTGGGCAATCTGCTCCTGGTAGTTGGAGGGCTCCCACACCTCACTTCCCGGAGATCAAGCCATCTGCAGTCTGGGCTCGCCGGCAGTCGAGATGCGACCTATGAGCAAGTGGCTACCGAGACTCCAGTCACGGGACTGTCTCGCCTGTGCCGCGGTGTTGGTTTGCTTTACACTGCAGTACTGGCTAGAGATTCTAGAGGACTGGAAGGCAAGCTGGGAGATAGTCTACGGCTCGTCCGTACTTGTCCCAGCGTTGGGGGTATGCCTCTTTGTCGCCGTTGTCGTTGCCTGGGTTATGCGCAGCCACCAGCTTTGGACAAGGGTGACGGCAGCGACCGTGGCAGCGTTCCTACCGACTCCACTGGTCATCAGCGAGTTGCTGGTGGGAAAGGCGCCTTCTCCTCACCTCGATACGGTACCGATTTGGATCGCAGCCGTTGCCCTCGCTTTGATATGCTGGAAGATATCGGCGGCGGAAAGAGGACTGTGGGCAATCGTCGGGGTGGCAGCCGCTCTCTCGCTGGGCATAACTCTTCGCAATTACGCGATCAACGCAGATCACCACGATATGGCGGTCTTCGTCCAGGCTTTCGTCTCGACCCTGAGTCATGGCAGGTTCTTCTACAGCGGGCTGGAAGGCGGCAGCCATTTCGGCCACCACAACTCCCCGATTCTCTTCATCCTGCTGCCGGTCTACGCTCTCAGCGGAGGCTATGGCCTGTTGGCGCTCCAGAGCCTGGCAGTTGCCTCCTCTGCGATACCGCTCTCGATGATCTTATCTCGCAAGGGCATTGACAGGACCGTCACCAATCTCCTCTGCTCCGGATATCTGTTCCTGCCGATGATCATGGGTCCCACCCTGCGCGCGTTCCACGAACTGCCACTGGCCTTGCCCCTCTTTCTGTGGGCGTTTTACTTCTTCGAGAAGAAGGGGGCAGGACCGTTCTACCTGTTCGCGGGGCTGAGTCTGCTCGTGAGGGAGAATCTGTCCTTCGTCATTGGGATGTTCGCGCCATATGCCTACTGCCGGAGGAGAAGCTGGCATTGGGTTGCCCTACCCGCGATTATTGCGGCCTTCTGGGCCTGGTTCTCGTTTGGGATAGTCTTCGGTACCTATGCCCCCCAAGGCATTTTCCATACGGTAGCGGGATCCAATCACGCGTGGTTGGGTAGTGGACCGAAGGATGCCGCGAAATACTTCTTCCAGCACCCGGCGCAGGTAGTGCACCGGTTTCTGCTCCCCAGGAACCGCATCTATCTGGCGGGGCTGTTGGGCCACTTCGGCAATATCATCCCACTTGGCGGCCTCAATTCCATTTTCGCCATACCTGATGTGGCCGTCAACTGCCTCGCAGACTGGGAGGGTCCCCCGGTCAGGCGTCTCGACTGGCACTACCATGTTCTCGCAACCAGCATGTTGGCCGTCGCATTTGCCTCGGTCCTTCAGGCCCTGAAAAGCAGGCTCAGGCTCTGCCGGAGTGTATTGGTGTTTGCGGCGCTCGTGTTCTGTACGTTCAGCTTCCGGGCAGCTTTCGACTGGGTTCCCCCACTGACAGTCGTGACCTCAAGTGCCGAGCAAAGGCGGGCGCGCGCTGGTGTCCGCGCGCATTCCGGCAAGTGCACGTGTGGCTCTACCGCCGGGGCTTCTTCTGGCACTCTCTGATCCGCACTGGAATGCTGTCCGGGCGACGAAGGGGTGGATGGGCCCACATCCACCGGAGTGGGTGGTGACCCACCCGACAGACCGATGGAGGGAAGACCCGGTCTCGCCCGAATACTTGTGATCTGGCCCCGAAAAAGTGGACACCCTGCTAAGCTGCCTCGGCGACCGACTGGCTCTCGAAATCGACCGGGGAAAGGTATCCCAGGGACGAATGCAGCCGCTGCCGATTGTAGAAGAC
>JBEKKD010000521.1:0-3652 GCA_050010895.1 Armatimonadota bacterium | reverse complement strand
GGAGTCGTATGGGGTGCTTCGCTGGCCAAGCCGGAAGGCGCAGGCTGAGTTCCGCGCCGAGATCCGGAAGTGCATAGGCTCCCCTGCGTCACTCTACTACTACTGGCCTGACACGGTGCAGAGGCTGCGACGCTATCTCACGGGGTGGTGGCAGTACTTCCACCACGGAGCGAGTTGGAGCGTCTTCGCAAAGCTGGATACCTTCGTTTGCGAACGCGTGGCGCGCAGCGTTGCCCGCGCCCAGCCGCGGGGAAAGCGCCGTCGTCCCCGGCGCTGGTACGAGTATGTGGGCAGGTGAACGCTCTGTAGAGAGCCGTGTGAGGGAGAACCTCACGCACGGTTCGGGAGGGGGCGTGCGGAAACACGTCGCCTATTTGCGATGATGCGCCGCACGCCTACCTCACCACTGGTCTGAGCGCCCAGACCAGTGGCAGCACATGGTGAAGGGCAGCGCGACGGCGCGTGTGAGCGCAGAACAGGGGACATGTCACCCTATCACCCAGTCAGCGTAGTGCGGGCCGCCCTCGATGGTTGCATCCTGGATGGGAGACGGCTTGAGGTGACGCCGGCCCACCCGGTGACGAGCGGGCGTACTGCCGCCGAGGAAGATGAGGGGGCGTACGGGGATTGCGAAGGCGTGGCCGTGACCAGCGGCGAGGCGTCGTCGGCCGATCACACGCACTCATCCACAAACTCCCCGACCTCGTCCGGTGGCGGAGAGTGTTTGTTCTTGAGTCCAGTTTCCTCCACCATCGTTCCCAGGTGGAACTATCTCTCTCCGTTCTCAGGCGCCCTCAAAAGAGAGCGGCTTCTCGCGTGTTGTAGCGTCTGTGGGCATGTCCTGGCGATTTCGGCACTCCGAGGGAGATGCGGACGGATTCACCCGCCGGGGACCGTTTTCACCCCCAGAATGCCGTTTCCGCTCTCTGTTTCTCTGGAAGCTGTGGACGTCATCAATCCGTCCACAGTTAGAGAAAAGAAGGAAATTGCTTGCTCTTTTGAGGGGCGGATTCTGGGGTTCGGATTCGTGCGCGCGGAGTAGGGCTTGAGTATCCAAACTGGTTCGGCGACCGGCCCTGTGTTGACTCAGCTGCGACGAGGGCTAGAATGTGCCCTGAGGGCCGGCGATGTCAGGCGGAAGGCGGTCCCGGACAGGACATGACCGACAGGCTGAAGCGAGCCGTTCAGCTCCTCCCGAAAGCGGAGTTGCATCTGCATCTCCGTGGGGCTATCCCCATGCCTGTGCTTACCGAGCTACTCAATCGGCATGATCTCGAGGCCGCCCTTGCCTCCGCTCCCGAGCGCGTGCAGGCTGCCTTCGCCAGCTACGACAACCTCCGCCCCTTCCTCACCAGTCGCCGTCGCTGGTCGGCCGAAGAGGTGGCGGAGCTGCTCCAGTACCGCGATCTTGCGAATTTCCTCTACACCTTCCACTTCACCAGCTTCGCGTTCCACAGCGCGGACGACTTGCGTCTACTCATCCGCGGCGTACTCGACGACCTCGCGCGCCAGCGCATCGTCTACGCGGAGATCTGCATCTCCGCCATCGAGTACGTCACGCGAGGCATCGCGCTGCCGGAGGTAGTGGCCTGTCTGGAAGAAGCGATACAGCACCCCATAGTCCACGTGCAGTGGATCGTCGACCTGGTGAGGGATGCGGGCCCCGACTCCGCGCTGGCTCAGCTCCGGGAGCTGATTGCACTGGACTCGCCAGCCGTCATGGGCATTACGCTCGGAGGCGGCGAGGGCTCCTTCCCAGCCGGCCGATTCAGAGAGGTGTACGCGCTGGCGCGCGAGCGCGGATTGCGTCTCAGTGTGCATGCGGGTGAGGCGCTCGGTGCAGAGAGCGTATGGGAGGCGCTGGAGGCGCTCTGCCCGGAACGGATCGGCCACGGGGTCCGAGCGATCGAAGATCCGGTGCTTGTCGCCCACCTGGCTGCGCGGCAGATCCCGCTGGAGGTCTGCCCCACGAGCAACATCTTCACCGGCGTCTACCCCTCGCTTGGGGTGCACCCGGTGAGAGCGCTGTTCGAGGCCGGCATTCCCATCACCATCAGTTCCGACGACCCGACCTTCTTCCATACTACTCTCGCCGATGAATACGCCCATCTCCTGGCACTCGGGTTCACTGACACGGACGTGCTCGAACTCGTACGCAATGGTTTCCGCTATGCTTTCCTGCCGGAGGCGGAGATTACCCGGTACCTCAGGGAACTGGAGCGGGAGTGGGAATGCCGGGCAGCGAAGGGGTAGCGCCAGCGACGTCGGGCGACCCGCGAGGCTTCGTGGAGCGGCGGCGTGGACGAAGGGACGAGCATGCGGCAGCGAGGAGATTTGATGGATGGCGTCATCAAGCAAGTGCGGGGGATCGTTTCACAGCATCTCGAGGGTTCGGCGCACGATCTGGAGCACGTGTTCAGAGTGTACCAGACCTGCCTGCTGATCGCAGCGCGGGAGGGCGACCTGCAGACCGAGGTGCTTGAGTTGGCCGCCCTGCTCCACGATATTGCCAGGGCAGATGAGGACGCCGACAACACCGGGAGGACCGACCACGCGGTCGTCGGCGCGGATAGAGCCGCCGGCATCCTCCTTGGGCTGAACGTGCCGGCTGCCACGGTTCAAGAGGTCGCGGCGTGTATCAGGACCCATCGGTTCAGAAGTAGCCACGCGCCGACGGCGAAGGAGGCCCAGATCCTGTTTGACGCAGACAAGATAGATGTCCTGGGCGCGATCGGGGTCGCGCGGACGTACGCAATCGCCGGACAGTACTCGGAACGTCTCTATGCTGACGTGGACCTGCGGCAATACATTGCCACAAACCTAGTCGGGGGGACCGCTGAGGGGCGGATCATCGACATGTCTCAGCACGCGCCGAACATCGAGTATGAGACCAAGTTCAGGCGGATACCTGCGATGTGCTACACCGCCTCGGGCCGCGCCATGGCCGCCGAGCGACTGCGGTTCATGGAGCAGTTCTTCGAACGCATGAAGCTGGAGGTCTCAGGGCAGTGTTGATGGGTCGTAAGGGAGAAGGTGCCGTGGCTAACCACAAAGGCATGCCTCCAGGAACGGCCACCGCACCTGCCCCACGCGGTCGCTGTCAGCCGGGGAGATCGAAGGGGTGGTGGTGGAGCAGTTACGGCGCCTGCTGCGCAGCCCGCAGATGCTGGCAGCAGAATTTCACGAGGCCGCCGGTATTGGCAAGCGGGAGATGGCGCGGGCCCTGGCGGCGCTGGATGAGACCTGGGATCAACTTCCTCCGGGCGAGCAGGAGCGCATCGTACGATCAACCGTGACGCGGGTGGAGGTGCACCCGGACCGGGCCGATGTGCAGTTCAGCAGGGAGGACCTGGTGGCGCTGATCGCTGACATGAATGACCATGGTGGAGCACGGGAGGCGGCCGCATGAATCGGCGCACAGCGTCAAACACCAAAGCGGAAGGTGAGCAGTTGGTGGTAAGCGTGCCGCTGGCGATGAAGCGGCGCGGGGGCCGCAAGGAGATCATCACCCCGGGTGGCCAGACACCTGAGAGCCAGCTCTCCTCCAGGATGAACGCGTCCCTCGCCTTGACCATTGCCCGCGCTCATCGCTGGCGAGAACTGCTGGAGCAGGGGCCTTATTGCAGCATTCGCGCGCTGGCGCAAGAGCTGG
>JBEKKD010000520.1:0-3368 GCA_050010895.1 Armatimonadota bacterium | reverse complement strand
CCGCTTACAGCCGCCACCTGGGAGGCGTGAACATCGGGTTCCTGGACGGACACGCGGCCTGGTGGTCGTCAGAGGCGGTGCTGGCCGCCTATGCGAAGGGCGAGCTGGAGGGTCCGCGACCGCGAGGTCCTCACTCGGCCTTCGACGGGTGCCCATTCACGGCCGAGCATCCCGGCGTTCCGGTGCTCTACTGAGAGCGTGATTCGGGAGCGCCAGCAGCGGCCGCAGCACTGACTGAAGCGGGCTCAGGCCGTCCCCCCGAGAATGCTATCCGGGTGCTTCACGGGGCGAAGGTAGTCCGGTTGCGACCCGGCAAGGCTGTTCATCGGCTGGGCGGTTCTTCCTCTTCCTCCTCGTCCTCCTCCGGGTACTCGCCCCACCACGGGGGAAGAGCCGGCGGCCGCATCGCGTCGGCGCACGCCATCAGCACCCAACCGAACACACCCGCGATCAGGCAGACGATCCCCCAGCGCCACAGGATCAGATTCGCCATGATAGCAGAGGAGGGATGCAGGAAGCCGCCGGCCGTGCGGGCGTCGATCTGATACAGAATGACTCCCACTACCGTGAGACCGAAGCAGGCCACGGGTGCGATCCCCATCATGTCCGTCTCCCAGGTTCCCGCAGTGTGCATATCCCAATCGCCGGCCCGAAGAGCGATCCAGCTCAGCCGCCAGTCAGCTCTGGACCGCCACGAGCTGAGTCGCCGTCACCGCTCGCGGCAGCAGGAGCGCCCAGCCAGAATCTCAGGAGATATCCTATGAGTCGTAGCAGGACACCCAAGCAGGCCCGGAGACAGCACATGAAACCCACGACCCTATTCATGCTCCAAGGATACCAGGAGAGCCGCGGTGAAACAGGGCCCTCAAGAACACCTGGATAGCATTCCCGGAGGGACAACACCCGGGTGCCGGAACCTCAGAGGAGGTTTGACTTGAAGCGGAAGGTTACCGTGCCGGTCATCATCTTAGTAGTTATCGCAGCGCTCTTCGCCGCCTCTGCGGCACAGCGGCCGAAGGCGCCTCCTCCGACGCGAGACCAGATTTGGCAACAGAGCGGAGTGCCGGTGAGCACGGCCGCCATCACGCGCGGCGACATGGAGCAAACGGTGGAGATCACGGGCGATCTCGTCGCCCTGAATAGCGCCGCGCTCTCCGCGAAGATCGCCGGACGGCTGGCGGCGGTGAACGTGCGGGAGGGTGACCTGGTGGCCCCGGGTCAGGTGGTGGCCCTGCTCGATCGGGAGGACGCCAACAGCAACCTGAAGACGGCGGACGCAAGCCTCGAGTCGGCGCGGGCGAAGCTCGCGCAGGCCATCGCGAACGCCACCGCGACCAAGATCCAGGTGCAGTCCGCAATCGACCAGGCGCAGGCCACGCTGAATTCCGCGCAGGCCAAGCTGGCGGTGGCGAAGCGGCCCTCCCGCAGCCAGGAGCGGATGGTCGCGGAGCACCGCGTGAACGCCGCAAAGGCCAGCTTGGACAGCGCCGAGGCGATCTACAAACGGGATGGGCTGCTGGTCAAGGAGGGAGCGATCGCGCAGGCCGATTACGACGTCGCGAAGGCCCAGTATCTGGTCGCGCAGGCCGACTACCAGAGCGCTCGGGACCAGCTCGGGATGATCGACGAGGGGGGCCGTCGCGAGGATGTCTCCAACGCCGAGGCCCAGGTCGAGGTGGCGAAGGAGGCGCTCCGGCAGGCCCAGTCCAACACCTCTCTGAACCTGATGCGGAGGGAGGACATCAACGTGCAGAAAGCCGCGGTCCGGCAGGCCGAAGCGGCGATCGCGCTCGCCCAGCAGCAGCTTGCGAACACCTCCATCCGATCGCCTCTCGCCGGGCAGATCGCGTCCCGCACGGCCGATCCGGGGCAGGTCGTGTCGCCCGGGCAGGCACTGGCCACCGTCGTCGATCTCCACAGCATCTACCTGAAGGGGGATATCTCGGAGAAGGAGCTGGCACGCGTCAGGGTGGGGCAGTCGGTGCGGGTGCGCGTCGACGCTCTGCCTGGCCTGCGCGACAACGGAGTGGTGACGGAGATCTACCCCGCCGGCTCGACCAGCAGCCGGAACTTCTCGGTGCGGATTTCCCTCCCGCGGGCCAGCCGCGCGCTGAAGCCCGGTATGTTCGCCCGCGGGGAGATCGTCACCGGCCTCGCGGCCGGCGTGCTGCTCATCCCAAAGGACGCGGTGGACGACCGGAAGGGCACGCAGTCCGTCTTCACGGTGGGGCCGGACAGCACGGTCAGACGGCACTTCATCGCCGTGCGCACGGAGAACTCCCAGTTCGCGCAGGTAGAGGTGCCGGGCGATCTGAAGGTCGGCGACATCGTGGTGACCCAGGGCCACCAGAACTTGCAGGAAGGGACGAAGGTAGCGGAGTCCGCCGGCGGAGGAAGTGGCCGGTAGTAGCGAGCGGCAAATAGTTTGACTCCACGTTGCGGGCAGCGAGTGGTCAGCACGCAGTCCACTCGCTGTTCGCTGTTCACGGGACGGGCTGGGGAGAGCAAGTCATGTGGCTAACCGATGTTGCGATACGGCGGCCAATCTTCATCATCATGTTCGTGCTGGCGCTGGTGGTGCTGGGCCTCAAGGCCCGCTCCCGGATGCCCCAGGAGCAGAACCCGAAGATTGACATTCCGTACATCACCGTCCTCACGACGTACGGCGGCGCCGGGCCCAACGAGATAGAGACCCTGGTCAGCCAGCCGATCGAGAAGGCCGTCACCTCGACCGGCAACCTGAAGAACGTGACCTCTACCTCCCAGGACGGCCTCTCCAGCGTGACCCTGGAGTTCGAGCTGGGAACCGACCTGGAGGCGGCCGCGGCGGACGTGCGGGACAAGGTGTCGGCTATTCGTCAGACGCTGCCGAAGGACGCGGACGAGCCCCGCATCCTCAAGCTGGACATCTCGGCGATGCCGATCATGGTACTGGGGCTGGCCGGCCCGCTGCCGCCCAAGGAGATGCGCATTCTCGCGGATGACGTCATCTCCGATCGCCTGTCGAAGGTTGGCGGCGTGGCAGCCGTGAATGTCTCGGGCGGCGAGCAGCGTGAGCTGTCGGTGGGGGTGGACAGGGACCGGCTGGATGCCTATGGCGTGGGCATCGGCAGCGTCGTGGACGCGCTGCGAGGCGCCAACCTGAATCTCCCTGCCGGCTCCATCAAAGAAGGGCCGCGCGATTACTCCATCCGCACGGTGGGCGAGTACGCGAACGCCCGAGAGATCGCTGATACGCGCCTGAGCCTCCCCGGTGGCAGCGGCAGCGCGGGAGGGCTCGTCCGCATCGGGGACATCGCGGAGGTGCGGGACACCGTCGCCGAGCCCGACAGCATCGTGCGGCTGAACGGGCAACCGACCGTGGTGCT
>JBEKKD010000519.1:0-4254 GCA_050010895.1 Armatimonadota bacterium | reverse complement strand
GCCGAGGAGTGGGGACCGGAGAACACCTTCTATGACTGGGAGAGCTTCGACCTTACGCCGTACGGAGAGGTCGTGCGCGACTTCCTGCGCTTCGTGAAGCAGACCGGCCGGGGGAAAGCCGTAACCCCGGCCGCGGTCGTGATAGACAAGGACTGGTTCGGCCTGGACGCGTACCTGCTCGCGGGAGCGGAACGCCGTCTGCACTTCTACGAGCCCACTGCTCACGAGCTCGCGGTGGCCGCCTTCTTCCGCGCTCTCACAGGCGACCGACCTTCTCCCCCGAACGACAGCGCGCATGTGCTCTCCGCCTCGGCCATGCCGGACGCCTTCGACGTCGTCACTGATGTCGCCAGCCCATGCTTCCTCCGCCAGTATCGCGTGCTCTGCTACGTGGGCGAGCATGCCGGTCGCCTCAAGCACAACCTGGGGGACTACGCCGGGAAGCTCATCCTTATGGGCGATCCCGTGGCGGCGGCACAGTTACTGACTGAGGCCACGCGCAAAGAGCTGCCAGCGAGGGTGGAGGGCACGGTACACTGGCTGCTCAACCGCAAGCCGGATCGCTGGCAGCTTGCGGCATTCAACCCTCACGGAGTCACCGTCGACTTTGTGGAGGGCGAACGCTCCGACTCCGCCGCGGCCGCGCCGGTAACTATCTCCGGCCCAGGCGTGGGCAAGGCGCGCTCCGTGTCTTCGTGGCCGGAATCGACGCGCGTTGACCGTGGCCGCGCCGATCAGCTTGAGGCCACAGTCGGCCCGGGAGGATTTATCATCTTGGAGTGGTGACAAAGGGTGACGGGGCGATGGCACTTTCAGCGGGGAGTCACTATGCGGGGCTCCGTCGCGGATGCGTCCGGTATGGCACAGCGGCCGCGCCAGGCCGCGCCAGGGTGGCGATGACCGGCAGCCCCAGCCGCACCCATCCCAGCACAGCATCCCCGCCCATCCTCTGTAGTCTCCCCCAATAGGGGCATCAGCGAGTGCCGAGAATACCAGGATCGGGGCTCCAGGAGCGTCCTGGGGGCCAGATGGGTGTCTGGACAGCGCGGCCGATCCGTCGGGCCTTCTCAGCCGTCTCCCGAAGCGTCTGAGGCACTCTGTGCCGAATTCGGCGGTTCCATCCGTTACGGCGCCCTCAACGCTGCTTCCAGGACATGACCGGGACGAGCTCCCACGTGGCGCCGGGACGCGCCTCGAATCCGACGCCATCGCGTTTGGTGTAGACCGTTGCCCGTCCATTCTCGACATGGATGCCGCGGATCGGGTACGCGCGAGTGGTGGCGCCGTCCTGGACCAAGAGCGTCTGTCCGACCAGGCTCTGATCTCCGCCCAGGCGCCCCTCCAACACGTAATGGGACTCGCCGCGCCCGCTGGCGTTCCCGAGGACCTTCCCCGTGTAGTGGGCCGCCGGGCAGCTGACGATTGCCGCGCCGGCAGAGAGTTCCGTGCCGCCTACCAGGCAGGCCGCGGTGGGCTTGCCGGCCGCGCCCAGCACCGCCGCCAGGCGGCCATCGGTCTTCACCTCGCCGAACGAGGTGGACAGGACAAGCGGCATCGGCGTGAGCATCGAGACGATCAGGTCTGACCCCGCGGTTGTCTCGACCTCCACCGCCACGGCATCGCGCGGCGCATCCGGAGGGAGCGTCAAGAGGCGCACGCCGTTCACGAGCGCCCGGCCCTGAGGAGCGCCCGCGAACACGGTGACGAACTGGTCCAGCCCCGGCCCCTCACGGGTGCGGACGACGTACGGTAACGTCGCCCCACGATCGGTGTTCCGATGGTCGCGCTGGCCCCAGCCGTCGCCGAGCAGCACTGTCTCTCCCGGGCCGCCAGGTGCGAAGGCGGTTAGGGCATAGCCATCGCTGAGCGCCCACGTGAGATGCCATGGCCCGGTGCCCGAAGCCTGACGCAGGTTCTCCAGCTGCAGGCCCGGGGAGTCCGCCGCGGGTACCAGGCGCAGACCGGCGATCCGATAGTCGGTCCCCGGGCCGTGGAAGACGTACTGCTGCTTCCCGCCGCCCTGAACGCGGAAGATGTCCAGCAGATACGATCCCGCAGGCCCGTGGTCCACCTGCACGCATGTGCGCCGGTAGACGCTCGCCGCCTCATAGGCTCGCGAGGAGGCTTCCATGACCTTGACCTCTGGGGTGACGGCGAAGAGGTGGAAGCTGCCGCCGCGGCCCTTGCCCTTTTGATCTGCCCCGTCTACCAACACTGTGTTGTGAGAGAGGGTCTTGCGGGTCTGGTAGGAGTCCGGGTGATCCCACAGGTATCCCAGGTCGGAGAGAAGCTCGTGGCCATCCTTCCAGTAGTAGAGGTCTAAGCTGTCGAGGTGGTGGTGGTTGCCGAAGTCGCTGGCATTCAGAAGCGCCAGGCCGTCGCGGCCGTCCGGGCCATTCCGCAGGTATCCCTGAGCGAGGAACGGGAAAACGACGTCGGGCGGCGCGAACGGCTTCACGTGGCGGGATTCCAGCCCTGGCTCTCGGTAGAAGATCGCGCGCTCCGGCGATCCGCCGGCTAGGTCTCTGCCCGCGACTTCCTGCAGGAGTGCGAGATGCTCTTCAGTGGGGTACTCGGCCGCGATCAGCTCCGCGTAGCTCGCGTCCAGCGCGGTACTGCGGTAGGAGTCGGCCGAGGGCGGCCAATGCAGATCCCCCTGCAATGTCCAGAGGAGGTCCTGCCAGCAGTCGCCATAGCGCGTGTCGCGGCAGGCGTCGAAGTGCTCGAGCCGGGCCGTCCCAGCCTCGGGCAGGTAGCCGGGTGGGTCCGAGTAGTCGCGGAACATCAGGCCGAAGCCCTCGATGCCGCTCATGGTCATCATGGCATAGGCGGGAGACTCCGAGGTTCCGCCGTCGGGCAGGAACCAGTCATCGACGGTCTTGCGGAAGCCATCCAGCCCGAAGTGCACCAGTGGCGGGTAGCCGGTGCACATGCCGACCATCGCGGCTCCGGCGCGGTTGCCCACCGACTTGTTGTTGATGCTGGGGTCGCACGCGGCGAGGTAGGCGCTCTCGAAGAGCACATCTCGCTCGATGCGGTG
Organism: Armatimonadota bacterium; assembly: GCA_050010895.1. Classification (GTDB taxonomy): domain Bacteria; phylum Armatimonadota; class Hebobacteria; order Hebobacterales; family Hebobacteraceae; genus JBEKKD01. The sequence goes on along the minus strand of JBEKKD010000519.1, from coordinate 1,214 downwards.
CCGGTCGGCCTCGGAGAAGGCCGCATCCGAGCATACCAGGTCATAGGCCAGTGCGACCTCGGAAACCCACCACCCGTCCATGCCGGAGGTGCCGACCCGGCTCGCCGACCAGTAGCCGGTGTGAAGCTTGCGGTCCGGAACGTTCGGCGGGTAGACCAGTTCGTCGTTGGGCAGGTCGTCGATGCATGCGGCCGCCACACGTGGGTCCGTATCGGCGTACTCGCCGTACGTATAGCCGGCGCGCACCAGGTACTTCGGCAGCACCTGTGCCAATCGCAGCAGGATGGCCCTGGCGGCACGCGCGTATCGGGCGTCCCCGATCAGCGCATAGGCCTGGGCCAACGTGCTCAGTTGGTCGGTGACGTACTCGAGCTTGCGGGCGCGGATGATGCCGGTGAGACTCGGGCGAGAGGCGTAGCCGAAGCAGTCAAACGGCTCGCCTCCAACGAAGCTGAACTTCTGCTCCGGATCCCACGTGCTCTGCAGGACGATGCTCTCCGGAAATCCCGGGTTCGGGAACACGGTCCCGCAGACCTGGCAGGTGAGCTGGTCCGGCTTGTCTGGTGACCACGACCACTGGCCGTTGGGGTGCCAGGGGAGGCCCTTGGCCCGGCACGCGGGGCAGGGCCCCGTGCCCCCGGGAGTGGTGCGCTCGATCATGGTGAGGAGGTACTGGGGAGTGATGCTGGGAAGGATCGCGTCTGCGCGTCGGCGGGCAGATTCCACATAGCCCCGCGCCCATGCGTACCTGGCTACGTTCTCTTTGGCCCGCGCTAGATCGGCGGGCTTGATGACCGTCGCCGGGTGGGTCACCGGGAACCGGTGCGCCTCCCAGTCGGCAAGGCTAACGGTCGATTGCTGCTGCGGGTACATGGGGCCCACCATCCAGATGAGGATCGCGACGACTACGGCGGTCTGGGAACATCTCCGGCCTATGCGGCCCATCGCGCCTCCCTTCGTTGCTGTCCAGCAGTCGACTCCTCGGCACGACGGCCTCCCCCTTGCAGATGCCGAACTGGCGGCGGACAGGGCTCGGGGCCCTCGCCTATCGGTTCCCCGCCCCAGACCTGCAACCTTCACGAGCGGCCTCGCTCCGGAAGCGCTACGCCCATGCTGGCGATGGCAGCACTCACGGGGGCGCGCAGGAAATGGAAGGTGATGGCTCTCGCCGCCGCCTCACCTGCCGGCGCCGGGTCCCAGAGTCGAACTGGGGA
>JBEKKD010000518.1:0-3376 GCA_050010895.1 Armatimonadota bacterium | reverse complement strand
AGTTCCTTCTGCAACAGAGGCAGCAGGCGCTGAACGCTCCCACAGAGGTGAACTGAGTTCGGCCCGCCCTGAGAGAACGTCGTCAGCAGCCGTTGATGATGAGGGAGCACGAACTCCCGGTACTGCGTTTCGGAAAGCAGCATGATGCTGTCGTCCGCGAATCCCCATCCCTGGCGCGGGAACTCGGCTCCGTTGAACCCGAGCACTGCCTTGAGACGGACGATAGTTGCTTCGGTGACGAGGCCCAGGAGCTCGTGGGCGAACTTCGGGTCCTCGTAGAGATCCAGGCAGAGCTCGGTCGTCCCGCGCAGATTGCAGGAGACCGTGAACGGGCCGTCGGTTCCGCTTCCGCTCAGCACCGACGCGCCGACCGGTCTATCCTCGAACCCGTCGCGCTTGCGCCGCTCCTCGAAATACCGGTAGAACTCAAGCGCTCTGCCCTGTACGCGGTCATGGATCGGGTCGGGGATGGACATGGCCGCGAGGTCGGCTTTGCGCTCCCGGAGCATCGGGATCGAGTCCGGTACCTCGCCATCGTGGAAAACCAGGCGGCAACCGAACCACTCCGCCTCGTACGTGTTCTGGAAGTCCGGCGTGAGGCCGTCCCACTCGTCGGGCAGGCCGAGCTGCGCGTCCTGGATTGGTTGTTCGCGGAGCCACTTCCGCTTCGCGAGTTGCGCCTGCCACTGGACCGCCGGGTCGTGGAAGTACTGCTCGAACGAGTACCCGTGCGTGTTCGTCCGCGGGGTGAGCATCCAGAACTGTCCGCCGATGTTGAACACGCATGGCACACGCGATGGTCGGCCTTCCTCGAAGTCCTGCCATACCTTCGCCGCGTTCAGATTGTGCTCTTCGATCGAAAAAGCCATGGCGCCATCCGGAAAAGGAAAGAACCGCCGTCGCGTCTGTTCTCCGCGGCGGCGGCAGGACCTTCGGCACTGAACGGCGGCTGTATGTTCAGCCGAGCGGCTCCGCAATGAGGAACGGGGCGAGCGGCCGCTCCTTGAGGTTCAGGCTTCTGCCGATGCTGTCGGCCTGTCTGTCCCGGGCGGCCAGCGCGGGCAGGTTGTGCCGCTCCTCGATGAACTTCAGCACGGACGTGAAATCATACTGCGTGCGGTCGATCTGGCCGGCGCGGGCGTAGGGCGAGATGATGATCGTCGGCACGCGCGGGCCGTATCCATACTCATCAACCGCCGGTGGGGGCATATGGTCGTAGAACCCGCCGCAGTCATCCCAGGTGATGACGATGACGGTGTTGTGCCAGTACGGGCGCCGCAAGCCCGATCGCGTCAGTAGCTCGTCTGCCAAGCTTATGCTGGCTTGCTCGGTGTGGCAAGGCTCGGGCGGGACGCCTTGTCCGGCAGAGACACGAATCGGCGACGAAAGGACTTCACCCTCGCGGCCCGAACTAGCGAATTGAACTCACTCACAGGAGGCGAGGATGGCACGAATTCCGATCGCACTGCAGCTCTACTCAGTCCGCGAGGACTGCGCGAAAGACTTCCCTGGCACCCTCAAGGCCGTCGCCAAGATGGGCTACGAAGGCGTCGACTTCGCCGGCTATTACGATCGTTCGGCGAAGGAAATCCGGACCATGCTGGACGATCTCGGTCTGAAGGCCGCCGGCACCCACATCGCTCTGAACACACTATTGGGCGACGAGTTCGCCAAGACCGTCGAGTTCAACCGGGTCATTGGCAACACATTCCTGATCGTGCCCGGCCTGCCCAAAGAGCGCACTGAAAGCAAGGCTGCCTGGCTCGGGACCGCCAAGATCTTCAATGAGATCGCCGATAGACTCAAGCCACTCGGCATGTACACCGGTTACCACAATCACCACACCGAGTTCAAGCCGATGGATGGCGAGCTTCCCTGGGACATCTTCTTCGGCAACACCAAGGCCGAGGTGGTCATGCAGGCCGACAACGGCAATGCCCTGCACGGGAACTTCGACATCAATCCGTCGATGGTCAAGTACCCCGGCCGCCAGCTCACTGTCCACTGCAAAGAGTACTCGAAGACGAACGACAAGGCCATCATCGGCGAGGGCGAGGTCAACTGGAAGGAGTTCTTCCGCATCTGCGAGACCACGGGGAAGACCCAGTGGTACATCGTCGAGCAGGAGAGCTACGCGCATTCGCCCTTGGAGTGTTCCGATCTCTGCCTCAAGGCACTGAAGGCGATGGGGAAGTAATCCGCACGGCTCGCAGGAACGCGGCTATCCGACAGGGCAGGGGAGCCCCCGGGTCGGGCTCCCCTACTCACTGCATCGGCACCGGCGCTAGATCTCTCTCTGCCGACCGATGAGGGAGAGGAATTCCTGTCGTGTTGCGACCGACTCGCGGAATGTACCGAGCACCGCTGATGTGACCATCATCGAATTCTGCTTCTCGACGCCGCGCATCATCATGCAGAGGTGCCGGGCCTCGATCATCACGCCGACGCCCTGGGCCTGGATGTTGTCTTTGATAGCGTGCGCGATCTGTTCGGTGAGGCGCTCCTGGATCTGGAGCCGCCTCGCGTACATATCCGCGAGGCGCGCGAGCTTGCTCACGCCGATCACCTTGCCATCGGGAATGTAGCCGATGTGACAGCGGCCGTAGAACGGCAGCATGTGGTGCTCGCAAAGGCTGTATATCTCGATGTCCCTCACGATCACCATGCTGTCCATTTCGGATGTGAAACAGGCGCCGTGGATGAGCTCCTCCGGCCTCGTGCGGTAGCCGGAACTGAGGAACGCGAGGGCCTTGGCGAATCGCTCGGGTGTCTTCAGGAGTCCCTCGCGGAGCGGATCTTCTCCCAGTTCCGTGAGTAGCTCTCTTATCAGCCCTTCAACCTTCTGGATATCCATGGGCGATGTCCCTTCGCAGTTGTTCCGTATACGAGGTGAGCGGAACCATATCGCTTAGCGACAGCCGCCTTGCGACGTCCGAAACCCGGGCTGCGGACCCGGGAATCACCAGATCGGGCGCGAGTTCCGAGAGCGGTCCCGCCAGGAACGGTCTGGAGACTATCTCAGGGTCCGGCAGCGTCAGGTCCGCCGTGTCGATCACGAGATCATCATAGAGAATCAGATCGAGGTCAATGATGCGCGGCGCGAACTTGTCCTCGCCGCGTGTCCGGCCCAACTGAGTTTCGATCTCGCAAAGGGTCTGGAGCTTCAGGCGGATCGGCGGCGCGTCTGTCTCGATCTCGAGGACACAGTTGTAGAAGTCATCCTGCTCGGGCCGGCTGAATGGCTTCGTCCGGTACACGGTCGAGACTGCCACGACCCGCACCTTCTCGGCCAGCCGCCGAATCGCCCATCGCACGTTCTCCTCCGGCTCTATGTTCGAGCCGATTGCCACGAATGCTCGAGCCATGCTGTGCTAGT
>JBEKKD010000517.1:0-3379 GCA_050010895.1 Armatimonadota bacterium | reverse complement strand
GAACGTAGAGACCGCGTTCAGCGCAGCAGGCTCAGACCTGAGTCTGCGCGGTTCGACGACGGCGCTCATCCCCTACCAGGGGGCCCTGCTGATCAAGCTCAAAGACAGCCGGAAGCAGTCCACGCAGCAGGTGATCGCCGACCTGCGCCGCCAGCTCTCCCGTCTCCCTGGCGCGATGCCGAGGCTGACGCAGTACGACCTCGTCTCGAACCTGATGACGGGAGGCAACCGAAACCTGGAGGTCGATATCTTCGGGGACGATCTCGGCACCCTCTCCAACATCGCCGGCGACCTGATGCAGCGCATGCGCGCGGTCCGCGGACTGGAGAACCTCGACGTCAACTGGCAGGCCTCCATGCCCGAGATCCAGTGGCAGGTGGACCGGCAGAAAGCGCTGCAGCTCGGAGTAAGCTTCTCCGACATCGCCAACACCCTCAACACCGCCACCAATGGCACTATCACGACCTACTACCAGGAGAAGGGCTACCAGTACCCGATCCTCGTGCAGATGCCGGAGGCGAGCCGGAAGACGCTGGCGGCGCTGCAGAACCTCACGATCAGCCCCGGCTCGGGCACGCCCGGGGGCCAGCCGCAGGTGCTGTTGCGGCAGGTGGCTGAGCCCCTCTACGCCAACGGCCCGAGCATGATCACCCGCCTGGACAGGCAGCGCTATATCGCGGTGACCGGAATGCCGCAGGGCCGCTCGGAGGGAGAGGTGCAGGCCGACATGCTGCGCGTGATGGAGGGCGTTCACCTCCCGACCGGCTTCTACTGGGACTGGGGGACCAACCAGAAGCGCCGTCAGGAGGAGTTCTCGGGCCTGGGCGTCGCCATCGCCCTCGCCATTGCTCTCATCTACATGCTGCTCGCCTCCCAGTTCGAGTCTTTCATCCACCCGTTGGTCGTGCTCTGCTCGGTGCCCCTCTCCATCACCGGGGTGCTGCTGGGGCTCTTCCTGACCGGGCGCAGCCTCGGCCTGACCGCCTTGATAGGCATCCTCATGCTGATCGGGATCGTCGTGAAGAACGGCATTCTGCTGGTGGACTACACGAACGTGCTGCGCCGGCGCGGGATGGCGCGAGACGAGGCGGTGCTGACCGCGGGCCCAACGCGGTTGCGACCGATCCTGATGACCGCCTCCGCCGCCTGTCTGGGAATGACCCCGATCGCGCTGGCGCTCGGCCGGGGATCGGAAGTGCAGGCGCCCATGGCCACCGCCGTGATCGGCGGACTCCTGACGTCGACCTTCCTCACGCTCTTTGTGGTCCCCACCGTCTACACCGTGTTCGATGACATCGGCCAGAGATTGAGCAGGAGAAAGGCCTGATCCATGGGAGCCGGGAGCCATGACGTGGAGGCGGAAGCCGAACGGTTCGTGCATCTCCTGAGGGTCGTGCTTCGCAGAGTGTTCGCCCTCGACCCGGAGGATCCCACGACGGACCTCCCGGTCGCGCAGCTCCGCGTGTGCACCTTCCTCAGCGACGCGGCGCGACCGCTCTCGGCGCTGGCGAAGGAGTTTGGCATCTCCGCGAGCGCCGCCACCCAGGTGGCCGACCGGCTGGAGGTGGCCGGACTGGTCGAGCGCGTCGCAGACGAGGACGACCGCCGCGTCAGGAACCTGCGGCTGACGCGGAGGGGAGCTGACGCCATCCGACGGAGGCGCGAGCGGCGCGTGCAGTCGGCGCAGGAGCTGCTCTCGGCCCTGGCGCCCGGAGAGAGGCAGACCGTGCTCGCCACGCTGTCCACACTGGCGGAGACCGCCTGCAGCGTCCCCTTCGGCCCCCCACAGAGAGACGAGCCCTACTGAATGCCGGAACCTCAGTAGGGCTGCAGCCGCTGGCGGCGCCTCCAGAACAAGCGCGATCGGGGTCATTCTGTTCCAGAGAGCCGAACAGACGCCCAGAGCACTCATGCAGGGCACATCGCTTGTCTCTCTGACCTGCACGATGTATCATGCCGCCTGAGGGCTGCAAGCTGCTGCCATTGCGGGAGCGGCGACAGGGAGCCAGCCTTCAGGGGCGCGGTGACATGCATCGGTTCGGCGGACTGAAGCTCATCGGGGGCATCGGCATTGCGATGGCATTGCCTGCTGTTGTGCCCTTCGGCGGCTGGCAGACCAACCCCCTTCTGGGATGGTACCACCATTGGTTCAGGCTGGTTCGTGAAGCCGGGCTGGCGGCCGCTATCGCGCTCATCGCATCCCACCTCGTGAGACCACAACGGCCCGAGCGTCTAGCCATGCTCATCGGGGGGTTCGTCGCCTGGTGGGCGCTCGCGCTCCCTCAGCTCGGCCAGATGCCTCTTCCCGCAGGGCCTTATCTCGGTTCGCTCACGCGCGCGCTCGACCCCGATAATACCAACGATAGAACTCTCATTCTATTCGGTTATATCTCGACCAGGGTCCTTCCCGTCATGGTCTCTTGCTGGATCGGAGCAAGCTACTGGCGCGCTCGCTCCTGGTCGGAGTTCTGGCACGGTCTCGGCGGCGCCGTGCTCAAGGCTGGGCTGGTCGCTGGAGCGATCGCCGCGGTGGCTGCTGAGGTCGTGTATTTCGGCAGCTTCGTCGGCATCGCGGTCTATTCGAGGCTGGCCGAGCCGCTCGGCCACCAGTTTTGTTCGTTCCCCTGGTTCGAGACATGGGCCTACGCGCTGAGCGGGATAGCATGGGGAGCGGTAGTCGCGGCGGTCCTCGCCCGATGGCGTCCCTCGCCATGCCGCGGGGCGCTGATAGGTGGAGGGATGATGTTTGCCTTCTCCCTTCTCTGGCTGTACATCTACCTGGGGAGCCGGTACGCCAGTCTGCCTTCAGCCATGTCATTAGCTGCGTTGGCGCTGGCCGTGACCCCGATAGGGCGATTCCTCCTTCATGCTGTGCCGCCTGTGATCTGGGCGCTGTCCGTGGGAGCGATCGCGGGTTCCATCGCCGGCCGGTGGCGCGATGCGGCTGACGGCCAAGCAGCGCTTGCAGCGACCGCCGATGGCGGTGCTTGCTGAACGTCGTGAGGTACGGGATGAGGTGGTCCAGTGGAAGCGGATACGGGACGGCGCCCACGCGGAACGGCATGCCGCATCTCGCGCTCTACATGGTTCTCGCGGCTGCGGTCTGCGCGAGCCTCGGCTGCCGAGGTCCCGAGCGCACCCAGGTGACGGTGATCGCCGGTCCGCAGCCGACGAAAGCAGCAGCTCCGGCCGACGGTCGGCGGTTCGACATCCTGCCGGGCGCGAAACTTTCCTCCGACGGCACAGTGCTGGCAACGGGCGTCATGCCTGCCGTCGAGGGCGCCCAGACCCGTGTGTACGTGAATCAGGTGTGGTTCATGGATGCTGACACTGGTCAGGTGCTGGCAATGACCGATCCTGGTGTGCAGTGTGGGTTCTA
>JBEKKD010000516.1:0-3379 GCA_050010895.1 Armatimonadota bacterium | reverse complement strand
ACCGCCGCCGCCCGGAATCCATCGTTGTATTCGAGCAAGCAAGCGACCGGTTGCTTCACATCCTCGGGGCGGCCGGAGCCGAGTTTTTCGGCCCGCGAAAAGGCAGCGTGCAGGAGTTCTCGCGACCACCTTCCTTGTTCGGCAGCGCGCCAGACCTCGTCGCCCTGAAGATGCTGCACCGCCCGGATACCGGTCTCTCCGCCTTTCCGGCGTTCCAGGAAGCACTGCAAGGTCTCGAGATCATGAAACAACCCGCCGTCGGTTATCCAGCCGTTTCCCACCACGAGGGCGTCCTCGAATTCAACCCCCAGCGGGTAATTCAGTTCGGGGCGGCGGAAGGTGACGGAAACCGAGGAGCCCGCCAGCAACGGGAATTTCAGCTCCCGCGACCAGGCATACATCTGTTTCGCCTCAACCCAGTTCCATGACAGATGCTTGTCCGAGTACACCGGAACTGCCCGCCCCGAGTTCCGGAAGGTGTCGACGACCTGCTGGAAGAACCTGAATCGAGGATAGAGCTGCTGCTGGCGTTCGTTGAACGGATAGTTGCCGTGCTCCGCCACGAGCAAGACGCCATCCACGGCGAGCTTCCCCGTGCCCAGGGTGAGCGCCTCGCTGATGGACTTGACCACTGGGAAGTTGTACGCCCCAGCCAGCCGGTAGCCAATGTCCGCCGGATGGAGTTGGTCCATGTAGAGCGACGCTATCTCACAGGTTGGGGCGTAGTAACGATCGTTGATCCAGTAACCTTCCAGAAAACGGGTTATGATGTCGTCGGCGTGCGAGCGCACGGGGTAGGTGGTCGTGAGGGCGGCGATTCTCTTCTTCCCACGCACGGATCCGAGGACGGCAGCAATCAACGGTAATTGCAGACACTCGCGGCGTCTCATTTTCCAGCCATCTGTCTCGACACGGCCTCGTTCGCCCGCATGACCCGCAGCAGGTTTTCTCCCATAATCTTTCGGATGTCCATATCGGAGTAGCCCCTGTCGATAAGCCCCTGCACCAGCGCCGGGTATTTAGAGACATCCTCCAGGCCGTCCGGCACCATGTCGGAGATGCCGTCGAAGTCCGAGCCGATGCCGACGTGGTCTGCGCCGATCGTCTGCACGGCATGATCGATGTGCCGCAGCACGGCGCTGATGTCCACCGCGGGCAGTTGTGCGTTGTATCGCTGTTGGATGGCGCGCTTCATCTCCCAGCAGCGCGGATTGCCGCGGTTGAGCGCCAGCATGTCCGCGATCTCGCGATCGCGCGCGGCGTGTATCCGGGCGAAGGCAGCAGCCGCTCTCTCATCGAGGAAGGTCACGGCGAAATTGATGAAAACCACGCCGCCGTTGCGCGCCAGAGCGCGAAGCATGTCGTCGCTCATGTTGCGGGGGATATTGCACAAGGCCCGCATCGAGGAGTGCGAGGCAATCACCGGCGCTCGCGACGTCTCGAGTGCATCATAGAAGGTTTTGTCGGACACGTGCGAGATGTCGACCATCATGCCCAGCCGGTTCATTTCCCGTACGATGTCGCGCCCCAAAGGCGAAAGGCCGTTGTGCACCGCCTGATCGGTGCTGGAGTCAGCCCAGTCATTGGCCTTGAAATGGGTGAGGGTCATGTAGCGGACGCCCAGCCGGTAATAATCCCGGAGCACCGGCAGGCTGTCGGAGATAAGCTGCCCGCCCTCCAGGCCCAGCAGCGCGGCGACCTTTCCCGTTCGGTGGAGGCGGACGATGTCGTCCGCCGTGGACGCCATTTCGAGGTCTTGTGAGTTGCGGCGCACCTGCTCCTGCAAAGCATCGATCAAATCGAGAGTTCGCGTCACCCACAACTGCGGGGGGAATTCCTGCTCCACCCAGACGCCGAAGAACACTGCTACCACCCGCCCCCGCCGCAGCCGGGGGATATCCGTTTGGTAGTAGGAGTGCTCTTCAGCAAGCTGGTAACCTTCGTCAACAATGCAGTTGGCGGTATCAATATGGGTGTCGATAATAAGCAGGTCGCTGAGTAAGTTTTGAAGCCGCTGCGCAGGACTGGACGGCGCGAGCAGAGCGCCCCCGAGGAGGAACTGAATCAGAACCGGCGACAGGACCATGGGAGTCATTTTATCAGGGTTGGGGGCCATTGCAAGCGGGCCCGCTGGTGTAGCACCAACGCCATCCGGGCCGGCAGCAGTACACGATCAATGGACAGAGTGCAATTCGGCCTAGCAGGATGCTGAAAAACCCATCTAGCCTGTCGTTCCGAGGAGTCCGCCATTCTTATTGGCGGACGACGAGGAATCTCGCAGGTCCTTTATTTGCAGAGCGCGATTCCTCCCCTTCGCTCCGCTCTGGGTCGGAACGACGACGTTCACAAAGGTTTTTCAGTATCCTGCTAGAGGTCGCGCTCAGGCCTGCCGTGTAATCGCGCACACTGCACCACTGCCACTCCTCAGCGCGCTTGGCGAGGCCAACCCTCGCCGGGTCGAGGTCAATATACACCGCTTTTTCGTCTGAACCCCGAAGGGGTTGAAGATGAGTAGCCGTGGGCAAGGGCGCGAGGTTTTGCGCCCGCCGCCCACAGATTGCACGCCATCCAAGTTTCTCGACCCTGGAGGGGTCGAACCGTTCGGCCCCTCCTGGCACCAGACGTTTCTTGCGCGCCGTTGACAATTGACCGTGGGTGCGTCTGAACCCCGAAGGGGTTGAAGATAAGTAGCCGTGGGCAAGGGCGCGGGGTTATGCGCCCGCCGCCCACGGATCACACGCCATCCAAGTTTCTCGACCCTGGAGGGGTCGAACCGTTCGGCCCCACCGCGCCGGGAGCACTAAAGAAGATACAGGCGGCAAGCACAAAGCGAAAGGCAGGAAGTGCACAGCAGAAAGCAGATCCTCTTCATTCTGGCTCCTGACTTCTGCCTTTCCAATCCCAGGCGGCGCAAGCGGAGCAAGGATGAGGGCCGTCCGCTCCACATCGTTTGCACAACCGGCCAGCCGCTGCTAATCTTGATTACGGCCTACCAACCCCGGCTGCCAAAGTAGTTAACGCCTCGGGAGAGGAGAAGCCAGCCATGAAATGCACCATTGCGGGATGCCCCGGAGCCTATGAGCCCCGGACGGTCGTCCACACCGTCAAACCCGGGGTGAGGTGATGGTGATCGACCACGTTCCCGCAGAGGTCTGCGATGTTTGCGGCGACGTCCTGCTCGCACCCGAAACCGTGCGCCGCATCGAAGCCTTGCTCAAAGCCACTCCCCCACCCAGCCGCAACGTGCCTCTCTATGACTTCGCCTGAACCTGAACCCTGAAGAGCGGTCGAAGAGTCGAAAGTTGAAGGTCGAAAGCTAACACCTGCCACCTGAAACCTGTCCTTCCGACCCCGGACTCGCTCTTTCCGACCCAGCCCC
>JBEKKD010000515.1:0-3385 GCA_050010895.1 Armatimonadota bacterium | reverse complement strand
TCGATGGGCTGGATGCGGCGGGGGAGGTAGCCGTGTTCGGTGAGGGACTTGAGATCGCGGGCGAGTGTGGCGGGGTGGCATGAGACGAGGATGATGCGGCGGGGGCCGAGTTTGGCGGCGGCGGCGCAGATGGCCGGGCCGGCGCCTTTGCGAGGGGGATCGATCACGATGACGTCGGTCTTCCATCCGCGCTGGGCGAGGCGGGGAAGCACGCGTTCGACTTTTCCCTGGTAGTAGTTCACGTTGTCGAGGCGCCACTGGCGGACGCTGGCGCGCAGGTCGGCGAGCGCGGCGTCGTTCTCCTCCACCGCGACCGCGTGATGGGCTCTTCGCGCGAGCGGGAGCAGGAACGTGCCGACGCCGCTGTAGAGATCGAGTACGCCATCGACGCGGTCGGCGAAGACCCATTGCTTCACGAGGTCGAGCATGCGCGCGGCTTGCTGCGGGTTGGCCTGGAAGAACGCGTCGGGCGAGATTCGATAGGCGGCGTCGCCGAGGCGCTCGGTGATGTGGGTCTTCCCGACGATGGATTCGGAGGGTGAGCGGTGGGCGGCAAGGCGGCCGCGGGCGCGCGCGGCGGAGACGCCGATGAGACCTGGTACCCGCTGGACGAGGGCTTCGGAAAGCGCCTGGAGGAAGTCGGGGCGGCCATCGCAGACGAGTGCGGCGATGGCCTGGGAGGAGTGGAACGAGATGAGGACTTCGAGGGCGAGGAGGGAGGCGGCTGGGTCGTCTGGTCTCGGGATTGGGAATCCCGAAGGACCGTCCGAAACAGCGAGATTGCCACGGTCGTCGGGGGACTGTCGCCCCCCTGCCTCCCTCGCAATGACAGCCGGGGGGCCCTGGGTAGGGCACCGCACGAGGTCGAGGAGGGTGGTGCGAATGCGCTCGGAAATGGGGTGCTGGAGGGCGCACTCGTGGAGCGGGAAGGCATCGCGGGTGTGGGTACGGGTGAAGCCCAGGTAGAAGGCGCCGGATTCATCGGCGCCGGCATGATACTCGGCGCGGTTGCGGTAGCGCCAGGGATCGTCCATGCCCCAGGTGTCGGCGATCTCGGCGGAGGCGAGGCCGGCGATGCGAGAGACGGCGTCGCGGACGATCTGGGTCTTGTGGCGGAGCTGCGCGGGATAGGCGATGTGCTGGATCTGACATCCGCCGCAGCAACCGAAATGGGGGCAGGGCGCGGTCACGCGGTCGGGCGAGGGAGTGATGACCCTGTGGACGATGCCGCGGGCGAAGCGATCGGAGACTTCAGTGATCTCGACGTCGGCCTCATCGCCCGGGCAGCCCCACATGACGAAGACGGCCATGCCTTCGTGTCGGCCGACGGTCTCGCCGCCCGCGGCGAGGGAGTCGAGATGGATGGTGATGCGATCGCCGGGCTGAAGGGGGATGGGCATGGGGGTACCTTCGCTGAAGGGAGAGGGATGACCTGCGCGAGCGAAGAGTGGACAGGCGAAGAGGCGAAGAGTCGGAGGGAAACGGCCAAGACACGGCAATCCGCCGATGGACGCCGATGCACGCTGATTCTTGACTACAGGCGAGACGCGGGTGGCACTGGAGTGTGCGCGGGAGGAGTACGGTGTGCGCTAACGAAGAGGGCGCCTCGGAGGTGCGGGCGGCAGGAGTGGGGGTACGCGTCAGCGACAAACCCATGTCCGATGTGTAGGATTGGAGTTCCGATCTCTCACGAGCTTCCAGACAACGGGCGGCAGCCGGATGAAGGTACGTGATATAATCAGGATCATCGAAAGAGACGGTTGGTACCTAAACATCATCGCGATCGAGGTTTAGGCCGTACACGGCGGAGTAGGCCCCCAGACGGGGTTTCTGCCGCCAAACGTGATGTTTGCGTCCAACTTCGAACGCAAACATCTTTAGTTGGTGCCAGAGGCAGCCATCGGCAGTACAAGCACTTGAGGAAACCAGGGAGAGTTACAATCGCAGGTCATCCTGGTGATGACCTTGCGCCGGGTACTCTGAACAGCGTTTTCAAGCAGGCGGGCATAAAGAAGGAAGGATGATGTCATGCACCGATTCCTTGTCGTGATAGAGAAGGCGAACGGAAACTACTCTGCATACTCGCCGGACCTTCCAGGTTGCGTCGCGACTGGTGTGACACGGGAGGAGACGGAAAGGAATATCCACAAGGCGATTGAGATGCACGTGCAGGGACTGGTCGAGGATGGCCTGCCGGTACCCGAGTCGAATTCCATCGCCGAGTATGTCGCGGTGCCTTGACGGCTGATCGAGGGTCACTGGCAGAGGTCATTGCGCATCCGAGGCAGAACCTTCGGAAGCGATCGCGTCGGTCATAGCGGGCGGGGAGGAATCAGTGAAAAAGGGCATCAATTACTGGTCGTTTCCAGGCGGGCTGGATGGGAGGTACGATTTCGTGGGGGCGGTGAAGGATGCGAAGCGGCTGGGGTATGAGGGGATCGAGGTGTGCTTGTTCCCGGATGGGCCGCTGAACATCGAGATCAGCGATGCGGAGGTGGGAAATCTGCGCAGGATCATCGAGGGCGCGGGGCTGCAGGCGGCGTCGGTGACGACGGGGCTGCTGTGGGCGAATCCGCTGACATCGAGCGATCCGGCGAAGGTGACGGCGGGGAAGCACGCGGTGACGCGGTGCTTGGAAGTGGCGAACAAGCTGGGCGCGACGGGGATTCTGGTGGTGCCGGGCGCGGTGGAGATCTTCTTCGATCCGGCAGCCGAGATCGTGCAGTACGATGTGGCGATGAAGCGGGTCGAAGAGGCGATCAAGGACCTGTCGAAGGCGGCCGAGAAGAACAAGGTGGCGATCGGGATCGAGAACGTCTGGAACAAGATGTTCATGAGCCCGCTGGAGGCGCGGGACTTCGTCGACAGGATCGGCAGCGAGTACGTGGGGTGGTTCTTCGACGTCGGGAACATCGTGGCGCTGGGATTCCCCGAGCAATGGATTCGCATCCTCGGCAAGCGGATCAAGAAAGTGCACGTGAAGGACTTCCGCAAGAGCGTGGGCACGATCGACGGGTTCGTCGATCTGCTGGAGGGCGATGTGAACTGGCCGGAGGTGATGAAGGCGCTGCGGGAGATCGGGTACGATGACTTCCTGATCGCCGAGATGATCCCGTACTACACGCACGCGCCGGAGGCGCGGCTGGCAAATACGGCGCTGGCGCTGAGCAAGATTGTGGGGATGTGAATTGCGGCGTCGGCACACCGGCCGGCGGCGCAGCCGACGGCGCCGCTGAAGTACCGACGCAACAAGCGGGTGGACGCAGATTCGGACGGAGCGGCGGTGCCGCTCCGTCCGTTGATGGCGGGTTTCGGGACTGAAGTCCCAAAACACCAAAATGCTCCGCCTGTCCGTCTGGTGACGGCCGAGGAGCAGGCTGTTGAC
>JBEKKD010000514.1:0-3392 GCA_050010895.1 Armatimonadota bacterium | reverse complement strand
ATCTGGAGGAGGGGTGGAAAGAAATCAAGGTAGGCGCTTGCTTTTCTTGGGATCGAGCCGATCCAGACAAGGACCCGGAAGCAGTCAGCTACTGTGCCGATTGGGAATCGGCGGAGAGGTTCCGCAAGACCTTATGGCGGGAGGCGCTGGTACGAGGAGTGAGCAGGGCTCGCTCCCTGGCGGTGGTGGGCGATGGTGCGCTCTGGATCTGGGAGTTGGTTTCGGAGATCTTCCCTTACGCCACTCAGATTCTGGATTGGTACCACCTGACGGAGCACCTGAGCACAGCGGCCAAAGCGGTGCATGGGGAAGGCAAGCCCGAGACTGGCGCGTTGGTGCAACGGTGGAAAACAGAGATGTGGGAGGGTCGTTCGGAGGCAGTGGAGGAGGAACTGCGCGAGTTGGTGGCCGCGGGAACGGATGACGCGCAGAACACCCTGCGCAAGTGCGCCGACTACCTACAAGCCAATCAAGCGCGAGTGCGCTATCATCTGTTCCGGGCGATGGGCTGGCCCATCGGATCGGGGGTAGTGGAAGGAGCCTGCAAGCACGTGGTCGGCCTGCGCTTCAAGCGCCAAAGCACCCGTTGGACCAGGGCTGGCGCGCGGGCGGTGCTGCACTTGCGGCTGGACCGTCTCAGCAATCGCTGGGAACACCGCGCACAACTGCTCCGTCAAGCCGCTTGACTGACCTAGAAAGTGGGGTCACACCCCGTCCGCGCGTAGACCGTCCGCACCTGGGACCGGACGCCTATTCTGGCATCGGCTCGGTTCGCTCTCTGAGGCCAATTCCGCGTCCGGTAATAGGTAGTATCGGACGCAGATCGGAGCTCAGACGCTGGCGCTATCGGTGGAGAGGCGCACTCAGTTCTTCGCGCTGCCTCTCCCACTCCATCGGCGCGCGATAAAGCTTCTCCAGAGAGAGCCCGCTAGGCTCGGCGCCGTCGAGAATGGCCTCGACGATGTCGGGCGCCAGCAGCGACAGCCGCAGCAAGCGGGCGACATAGGAGTTGTCCACACCCAGCTCTTGCGCCAGCGATCGGATGCTGCGATAGCGCCCCTGCTCCAGCAGCTCTCGCCAGCGATGAGCGCGGGCGATGGTCAAGGCCAGAGACGCGTTCGTGCTGGGCTGCGTGGATGCGCCGGAGTTCGCGCCACCTGGGACGATGACCTGCTTGCGGCCCCCGCGCCGCTTCATCGCCAGCGGCACGCTCACCACGAGCTGTTCACGCTCTGCAACGATGTCTGATACTACTCGCCGATTCACGCGGCCACCTCCCGTGTTCCTCGATGGTCATTCATCTCAGCGATCAGCGCCATCAGGCCCTCCCTGCTGAACTGCACGTCGGCCCGGTCCGGGTGGACCTCCACCCGCGTCACCACCGATCGCACGATCCGCTCCTGCTCACCCGGAGGAAGCTGATCCCAGGTCTCATCCAGGGCGGCCAGGGCCCGTGCGAGGTCTCGCCTGCCAACCGTCACGGCCCCTTGGCTGGCCCCGGCCAGCAACTGCGGGCTGCGCAGCAGGAGCCGCAGCTGCTCCACCACCACCCCTTCGATCTCTCCGGCTGACAGCGACCGCGTGGGGCAGGTGCGGTGGCCGTTCCTGGAGGCATGCAGGCAGAGGTAGTAGCGGTAGACCCGCCCCCGCCGCTTGGTGAACACCGGCCCCATGGCACAATCGCAGTGGGCGCAGCGGATGATCCCGCGCAGTAGCGCCGGACCCTGAGGGCGGAGGCGCGCCCCCCGGCCCCGGTAGCGCTTGGCGAGGAGCACATGCGCTCGCTCCCACAGCTCGCGGGATACGATGGCCTCCTGCTCCCCGGGATAGCGTTCCTGCTTGTGACTGACCTCCCCCAGATAGAGGGGGTTGTTGAGGAGGCGGTAGATGTACCCCTTGTTCCAGGGCTTGCCGGCGCGGGTGAGGCCCTGCTTCGTGGTCCAGCACTTGGTGACGGAGCCCTGGGCATTCAGTTCCTCCACGAGCTTCGTGATGCAGCCGGTGTCGAGGAAGCGGGCGAAGATAGTGCGCACCAGCTCCGCCTCCTTGGGGTTCACCACCAAGCGCTTGCGCTCCCGATCCACATCATAGCCCAGCACCGGAGGGCCTCCGGTGTACATGCCCTTGCGTTTGGTGGCGGCCACCTTATCCCGGATACGCTCCCCGATGATCTCCCGCTCGAACTGAGCGAAGGAGAGCAGGATGTTCAGCACCAGCCTTCCCATCGAAGTGGTGGTATTGAACTGCTGGGTGATGGAGACGAAGGACACCCCTTTGCGATCGAAGATCTCGATCAGCCGGGCAAAGTCCAGCAGGGAACGGGAGAGCCGGTCCACCTTGTAGACCACGACGCAGTCGATGCGGCCGGCCTCTACATCCGGCAGCAGCCGCTGTAGGCCCGGCCGCTCCAGGTTTCCGCCGGAGAAACCGCCATCGTCGTAGCGAGCCGGCAGCGCCACCCATCCCTCCTGGCGCTGAGAGAGGATGTAGGCCTCCGCTGCTTCCCGCTGCGCGTCCAGGGAGTTGAACTCGGAATCGAGGCCTTCCTCGGTGGATTTGCGGGTGTAGATGGCGCAGCGGACCGGGCGGGGCGAAGCGCGCTCAGCCTCTTTTCGGCCTCTCATGACGTGTCCTCTTTTCGCGCGTTCGCGCGCACGCCGAAGAAGGAAGGCCCGTTCCAATGGGTGCCGGTGATGAGCTCGGCGATAGCGGTCAAGGAGCGATAGCGCCGGCCCCGATAGGCGAAGCCGCCCGGCACCGCGGTGACCTCGTGAGGCTGCCCATTCCACTCCCTGATCAGTCGCGTCCCTATGATCGGCATCTCCCGTCGGCCGCGGGCGATCTGTTTCTTGACCTGAGGGGAGCCGAGCTCATCGCAGCCGGCCTGCGCCAGCAGTTCATCCATTCTGGCGCGAGCGGCCTGGCTGAGGCCGCCGTGGGCGAGTTCCTGAAGGCGGTAGGCGAGCCGCCTGATGAGGAAGCCGCGGTTGTAGCGAGGCGGATCGGCGCCGATGAGCGCGCGCCAGCGATCTCGCAGGTCGCGCATCGGCAACTGGTGCAGCTCGGCGATCTGTGCGGATGTGCCAGTGCTCATGTGTCTCTCCCTCGGACTTGAGAAGTGACACATGAATGGCTCTCTTCGGCCGAAACATCCAGTCCTTTCTTCTCCGGTCCGCGCGCCGTTGTCGGCACTGCTGGCGCTCGTGTGACCGCTTCCCGCGTGAAGGCCGACCCGCTCGCGCGGGTCGGCACTGCCCGCGGTGCGCGCTGAGCATCAGGTCATCCCCCATGCCTGCACGGCATCACACATCGCCACGCCCGCGGGCGCTGCGCGGCGGCCGGGCGAGACCCCTGACACCTCGCCTACGGTTCTTCGCGCGCTGCCTGCGTTT
>JBEKKD010000513.1:0-6619 GCA_050010895.1 Armatimonadota bacterium | reverse complement strand
CCGCCGAAGCCTCCCCCTCCACCACCTATCCCAGCACCGCCAGGCGCACCCACCGCGTATGGAACCGGCAGCGGGTTGATGATCGAGCTCCCAAACCCAAACCACATCGCCACATCCCGCGAATCCAGCGCCTGCAGCTCATACCGTCCACCAGCCCCAATCCAGAATAACGGGTACTCCGACGCCGGGGTCTCCACAGTCGCTGCTGGTGTCGTCGCCGCTGCCGGCGTCGGCTCCTCCCGCCGCGCGATCACGTACACGTTGTTCGGATCCTTGCGGTAGGTCAGTCGGTTCATGTCCAGGATCGCTCGCAGCGCCTGCGAAAATGTCACGTCATGCAGCGATACCGTCACCCGGCCCGTTACTCCCGGCTCCAATGTGAAGCTGTATGGCGGCCGGAAGATCAGCCGCAGCGCATCCTCTATGCTTGCATCCTTCAGATCCAGGCTGATCCGATTCTCTTCATCTTGGGCAAACGCCGCGCTCATCGCCAGCGCACCCGTCACCGCTACCGTCAGCAGCAGCAACATCAACACCACTCGGCTTCGCTTCGCCATCATCGTCGGTCCTCCATCCCGGGCTCGCACCCGTTCCCAACACGATTCATTCCCTTGTATTTTGACGTTTTCCGCGCCGGTTTTGTTCGGCCGATCTTCTCAGATCGATCTTTTCTTGATGCCGGCGCCTGTCATTGGCCTGAAGGCGGCGCCTGGGGCATCCCCGGCACACGGTCCGAAGGCGGGACAGCTGTGCCTTCGGGGGACGCCAACGAGCGCAGATCCACTTGCCACCGCCGGCCCTGCGAATCCGTTACGAACAGCGAATCGGGGCCGATAGCAGTGATGCGATTCCCGTCCACCATATCTCCGGGCTTCACGATGAAGCTCTGGTTCTCCTGCTCCAATATCGCCCAAGCGCCATCGTTGAACATCAGCCCCGCGACGCGGCGACGCCCCAGCGGCCCCTGCCCACCCTCCGGTATCCCGGGCGGACGCAGCCCGCCCGCCTGGAGCACCACCGGCGGAAGATTCGCCGTCACTTCCGGTGGGATCGGCGCGGGCGGCGCCTCGAACGTCAGAGTCGGGTCCGGGCGAGTCGGCTCGGTAGGCCCGCTGTTGATCCTGATGGGACTGCCGGGGACGTACACGCCGCCGCCCGGCACCTGTGCGACTACTGTCGCGCCGGGAACGCCCGGGCCGGCCGCTCCGGCCGGCCCGCCGCCTGCAAAGCCCGCTGCGCCACCGGCGGCCGCCGGGGTGGTCTGGCCGGGAGCCGCGGCGCCGCCTGCGGCAGTCTGCCCTGTCCCGCCAAAGCCGCCTGCTCCTGCGGTGGTAGCGGCCCCTGTTCCGCCCCTGCCACGCATCAGGAAGAACACGATCAAGATGATGGCGATCAGCGCCACCCCGCCTGCGATGATGATCTTGTTGCGATCCGCCGGGCTCATTCAGTGCTCTACTTTCCGCTACGACGCTTCACAGCCAAATGCCGGAATGCCGTACTGCTCCCAACCCTAACCACCGCCACGCATGCCGCCGCCCATACCACCGCGGCCGCCACCCATGCCACCGCGGCCACCACCGCCCATACCACCGCGGCCACCACCCATGCCGCCGCCCATGCCGCCACCCGGAGCGCCAGCGGCGCCTCCGGTATCACCTGCGGCCGCTACCGGCGCCCTGAGGGCCTCCAGCGCGGTCTGTGCCGCTTTCGTCCATTCATACACCGTCACGGGCACGCTTGCATTGAGCGGCTGGCCGGGCTGGCGCGGGCCCCCTATCGTGACCCCCTGTGACATCACCATGAACCGCGGGGCCTTCGGTATCTTCTCGAGCCACTTCAGCAGCGACGGAAAGTCTTTCACCTGTACGGAGAGGTTCCACTGGTACGGGCCCAGGATCTTCACATTCGGATCGGCCAGGCTCGAAGTAAAGCCGGCGAAACTGTATCCGTTGACCGTGGCGCCCGAGGACTTGAACCACTTGTCCATCAACATGCCCTCTTCGCGAGGATAGCTCCACAGCCGGAACATACCCGCAATCGGGTCTGACAGATTGACCTTGGGCATGCGTGTTTCCATGATCTTGTCGAACTGGCCTTTCACGATGGCCTTCTGAGCCGTTGCGCTCTCTAGGTCCTTCTGTGCCTTCGTCCGATTCGTCTTGGCGTAGTCTTCCTGCTGCTGAGCGTCATCCTTGGTCTTGTTCAGCTCCGCCTGCATGGGCCGAATGAATGCCAGCGCAAAAAGAACGGCTACGCCGATCATCAACACCAGCCCGACGATACCTACCTGTATCCGTGTGAGGCGCAGGTTCTTCACAGTGCGACTCCTCGCTCTATTCCAAAGCGGCTGCAGGCGCCGTCCAACCTATCCACCGCGCATTCCACCCCGACCGCCGCCACGGCCACCGCCACCGCCACCACCGCCGCCTCCACCGCCCATACCACCGCCACCGCCGCGGCCACCTCCCATGCCTCCGCCACCGCCCATACCGCCGCCACCGCCGCGGCCGCCTCCCATGCCTCCGCCACCGCCCATACCGCCGCCGCCGCGGCCGCCGCCCATGCCGCCTGCGCCGCCGCCCATCCGGCCGCCACCACCACCACCGCGGCTGCCACTGGCGCCGACACCTGCATCAGCAGGGGGAGCGGGGACCAGACCCAGCGGGACCAGTTCCGGCTTCATGGCCACTGTCATGGTCACGCTCGTTGACATCTTCGGGTTGGCGCCCTGCTGCACTTCGCCGGGCCAGCCCACGATCCCGGTAGTAGCGAATTTCACCGCGTTCGGGTCAGGCTGCACGATCTCGCTGCGCAGCATGTTCAGATACCAGCGAGACGCGGCGCGGATGTCGCTCGTCGTGCCGGCCAGGCTCAACACTCCGTTGTTCGGCAACGGCAAGCCGTTGACCACCACATCCTTCGGGATGTACTTGTTGACGAGGTTCAAGTACCGCACCCACCTCTCCGGGGCCCGATCGGCCTCGTACACCCACGCCACCCAGCTCTCCATCGCCTGGTAGCTGGCCTTCATCGCTGCCGCTTTGCCTATCAGTTCGTCCACTTTCGCGGACTCGTTGGTTGCATCCTGCAGGCGCTGCGCCGCCACCTTCTGCTTCGAGACCAGCGAAAACGGCCCCACCCAGATGTAGGCTACGAGCAGGGCTGCCTCGACCAGCAACACGACGACGAAAAGGCGCAGCAACGCCTTCAATCATGTGCCGTCTCCTGATCCCTGGGGCAGGACCAACGCCTGCCCGATCACATCACGTCCTCGGAGGGCGCCTGCACGGCCCGCCTCCGGGGACTAATCGATCATATCTCGAATGGCAAGCCCGACCACGATCGGCATATAGGGCGCGTTCTGCTCGATGAAATCCTGTGGCACGCCCGGGTCCACCTCGAGCCGCAGGAACGGGTTGCCCACCTCGACCCCCGTCCCCACCTCTCCCGCCAGGAACTCGGCGAAGTTCGGCAGACAGGCCGTTCCGCCGTAGAGCAGGATCTTGTCCACCCGCGCATCCGGGAAGCGATTCGAGTAGTACTCGACCGACCGCCTGATCTCCGTGACCAGCTCGACCAGCGTCGGCAGCATCGAATCGTACACCTGGCGGCCGGGCGTCCCGGAGCCGGGCGTGTGCAGCACCGGCAGGCCTGCCGCCCGCGGCGGGGGCTGCGCCGGCGGCGCGGGCGGCGCGCCCGGGGCGGCCTCCGCGCCGAGATCGAACACCTGCCCCGGCTTCGGCGCGTCTTCCTCGTCGCCGATCCGGAACACGGGTTCCACTTCCGGCTGCGGCTCCGGCGCGGCCGTCGACGCGCGAGACGCCTCCAGCGCGGGCGCGCCCTGGACGTACAGCGTTCCCTGCTCGAGCTTCACCCGCTCCGCCTCGTGGAACTCGTACCCGAGCCCCTCGGCGATCGCGTTCGTGATGTTATCGCCCGCCAGCGGAACCGGACGCGTGAAGCTGAGCAGCCCGTGGCGGATGATGCTCAGGTCCGTCGTGTTGGCCCCGATATTGAGCAGCGCGTAGATGTGATCGTAGGCGCCGGCGTCGCGGTTGATATCGACCAGAGAGCGGCTCGCGGCAAGCGGCTCCACGTCGAGCGCGACCGGGTCCAGCCCCGCGCGGAAGAGGGTCTCGACGTGCGCGTTGATCATATCTTCCTGCGCCACCGCCAGCAGCACTTCCATGTTCTGCGCCTCCGGGGGCAGGTCTTCCGGCGCTATCAGCGGCTGGAAATCCATCACCACTTCGCTCGCCGCGAACGGAATATGCCGCTCCACCTCCCACTGCATCGTGTCGGCCAGTTCCTGCCGCGTCATGCGCGGAACTTCGATGGGGCGGACCACGAGAGACGACTGGCTGGCGACCGAGCTGACCACACTCTTGGTGCGGACGCTGTGCTGGTCCAGGAGCTGGCGCAGGGCTGCGCCGAGAGCGTTGGGGTCGACGATAACGCCGTTGGAAATGGCATCCCTGGGCGTCAAGCCGATCCCCGCGTTCGTCACCACCGGCCCGCGACGACCTCCCGTGCGGGCTTCGACGAACTTGATCCGGTTAGTCCCGATGTCGAGGCCGAGAACTACTTGATCCGCCATGGCAGCGCATCGTCCCTTTTGCCGGCGGGGAAAAGCAGGGACGCCTACAGGCAGTCGCCGTGCCCGCTTCACCCCCCGTGAGTGTTAGATTATATCATGCGCGATTTTGTTCCGCAACAAAACCGGGAACTTCTCAGGAGGAAACCCAGCAGAAAGTCAATGGTCGAACGCGCACATCTGAGACGAATACCGGAGGTATCTACCACGCGCGCCTGCCTCCGATGCAACGCGCGCGCCCCCCATTTCCGGCGAGCGCGCTCAGCCTCCTGCCTGCCCCGAAATTCGCTCTCCCCAGACCATCAGGTCCGGGGTCAGCGGGAGCGACTTGAAGCGCGGGGTCCCGATGAGCGCCGTCGCATCGTATGGCCTCAGCGGATCGCGCCGCACCCGCGGGACGCGCAGCAGCGGATCGTAGTAGTACCGCAGCGCGTTCGACCCGTAGGTCTCGGCGTACTGCTTCGTGCCGGACCACTTGCTCGTCCAATCCGCCACGTCCCCGATCGGCGCAGGCATATTCTCCGAAATCGCCCCCAGGAATTGCAGTTGGAGGTTCAGCGGCTCGTGATAGCCGGGGTACTCGGTATCCCAGTTCGGGTGAGTCGTAGTGTAAGTGGTGTCTTCGTTGAACCACGGCCCGGGGAGGATGAACCAGGAACCGTTCTGCGCGTAGATCAGCGCCTGCACGTCCACCGTCATCGGGTTCTTCGGATTGCCGACGTCGGGGCCGGTGCCGTCAAGCTTCGACACCCACCGCGGCGGGGCAATGGCGACCGGGCCGAGGAGGTAGCCGAGCTGTTCGGGAGGGACGTCCCATACGAACGTCCCCGAGTTCGGCGGCTCCTCGTGGCTCGTCGGGAACACCTGCGGCGTCATCGTCAGAATATCGTTGATTCCGGTGAGTCGGGCATCGACCTTCGGCGACAGGGTAGATTGCCACATATACATCGTCTGCTTGCTGCCGGTTGGCGCGTTGGGCAGGTATTCCAGCTTGTTGATGCCGTAGGTGATGTCGTACCAGAATGCCGATTGATCTTTCCCGGGCGTCGTCCCGGTATCGACAAAGGTGTAGTAGCCCGTCGCCTGTCCCCACGGCAGAGGCGTGCCGTTGTTGACGGCGAGCTGGATCTGCACATTGGCTTTCGGCTGATTGAGAGGCGTCGCGACCCCATCGCCAGGAATGGTGTGGTCAGTCACTGGCACATACCACCCAGCATGGCCGAGAAACAGGCACAGATCGGTTATGTTCCCCTTGAGATCCGGAACCTGAATACGGACGTTGTTGTAGCGCAATAGGGCTGAGGCGGGCGTGGTCGCAAACGCGGTCGTGCCCTCGTACACTTGAGTCGGGGCATCGCTGACATACAGCCCCTGCCACAGCGGGAACCGCGTGTACTGGCTCACCGGGTACGTTGTGATTGTGGTACTGAGCAGGTTCGGGTAGATCGGCTGCGCGTCGTTGTACCAATACGTCGTCGCCGTCGTCGTGCTCCCGCTCGTGCTGGTCATGACCTTCGGCTGCCCCATCGGGGTAGTCGTAGGTGCGGGTAGGTTCGACGGCCACGGCAGCGTGTCCACCGGCCGCGGCAGCAGCGCGGTGGTATTGAGGCAGACGTAGTCCCGCGCCAGCAGTGCGATGCGGGAGCCCCACAGGCGATCCAACTGCAGCGTACTCATCTTGTCGGTAGCGCCGTACTTGTTGATGCGGGTCAGGCTGGCCCCATCCGGCCCCGGCGTGAGCAGATCGCCCTCGATGTAAATCGTGCCGCCCGAAACCACCTGCAGATCGAACCTCCGCGGGCTGCCGTTGGAGGGCGTGTACCGATCGAAGTCCACGTACGTCGTCGGCTCGTAGCGCGCCGGGGGCATGATGCCCCGGATGCGGACGTTGCCCTCGGCGTAGATCACCCCGTTGGGCGGGAACGGCATCGCCGCCCAGTTGCCGTACGCCATCGGCTTCGGGGTCATCAACAGCGGCTTGCACGCGCCCCCAAGACCGGAGTAGGGGTTCGCGACGGTGGTCGA
>JBEKKD010000512.1:0-3411 GCA_050010895.1 Armatimonadota bacterium | reverse complement strand
CATCCGCTCGAGCCGCTGTCCCACTTCCAACAGCGCGGCGAGCCGCTGGGAGTGGGGGAGGATCTCGCGCACGCCCATGTCCTCGATCTCCCGGGCGTCGATGCCCTGCAGCCCGCGCATCAGTAACCGGCGAGCGAGGGTGCGAGCGGCGCGAGCCTCCTCCTTCCAGAGCTGACGCTGGCGGAGCTCCTCTTCGTGCTCCTTCGCCTTCTCCCGCAGCTCTCGATCCAACCGCTGATCGCGCTCGATCGCAGTTTGTTCGGCATCCCAAGCAAGGGCGCGTTCCCGCCATCGCCACTGCACCGCCCACTTCGAAAAGTAGGGCATCACCCGCGGAGGGGAGGTGTTGTCCCCGCGCTTGCGGCGGGTGCCGGGACGGTTCCAATATAGCCTCCAAGCCTGCTCGACCGTCCGGTTCGGGCCGAGCCTGCGGTAGATCTCGAAGGCGCTGAAGGCTAACGCGCGCTCGTCTTTGATGGCTTCCCAGGGGTGTCTATCCATCGATTCTCTCCGCTTCCTGCTGAGTGAACTCCTCCCAGCGGTTGACGATCACGTCACAGTAGCGAGCATCCAACTCCAACCCATAGCATCTCCGCCCGGTGCGCTCGGCAGCGATGATGCTGGTCCCGGAGCCGAGAAACGGGTCGATCACCAGCTGTCCTAACTCAGTGGCATTCATGATGGCCCGCTCGATCAGCGCCACGGGTTTCATCGTCGGGTGGAGGTCGTTGACGTGGGGCTTGTCGTGCTCCCAGACGTTGACCTCATTGGTGGGCCCGTGCCAGCGCGGCGCTTTCCCAATCTTGTGCGCGTAGTAGAGTGGCTCCATGCGATACTTGTACTGGGCGAAGAGATTGCCGGCGTGGATGTTCTTCACCCAGACCAAGAGCGTGCGCTCTTTCCACCCGGCCTTATCCAGGGAGGCCAGCACGTGGCGGATGTTCACGGAGGCGAACCACAGGTAGAGAGGCGCCCGGTCATCGGAGTGCTGGTGGGCGAGCAGGAGGAAGCGCTCGAGCAACTGCGCGTACTCGTCGGGGGACATCTCGTCCCAGTAGGCGTCCACCCGTTCCGGGACATCTCCTGCCGTCCTGTTCGGATCGACGCCGCGGCCACTGACGTAGTGCACCGCGTAGGGTGGATCGGTGATGATCGCGTGCGCGACCTCGCCGGCCATGAGCCGCTCCCAGTTATCCGGATCCGTCGCGTCGCCGCACAGGAGACGGTGTTTGCCGAGTTGCCACACCTCGCGGGGTCGCACGCGAGTGGGGCCTTGCTGCCGCTCCGCCTCCGCCATCGCTTGGTCGGGATCGAAGGTCTCTTCGCGACCCCGCATCTCCTCCGCGTCGAGCCTTGCCAGCAGTCCACTGAGATCGTCATCCGTGAATCCAGTCGCGCTCAGCTCGCCCTCGACGTCCAGTCGCTTGAGCAGCTCGCCCAGGGTGGGCTCATCCCAGGTGGCGATCTCCGCGGTACGATTGTCGGCGAGAGCAAAAGCAAGCGCGGTGAGTTCATCGTCATCGGCGAAGATCACCGGGATCTCCGTCAGCCCCATGCGCTTGGCGGCTTTCCATCGGGTGTTTCCGGCCTCGATCACGTTGGTGCGGCGGTTAACCACGATCGGCACCCGAAAGCCGAATCTGGCAATGGAGCGCATCACCGGCTCCACGGCTTCTTCATTGTAGCGGGGGTTATTGGGGTTTAGGTGCACGGATTCCAGGGGCACCCAAACGATTTGCAACAACTCAGGCATGATCTCTCTCCTTCCATCATCAAGCGATGACTGCAGGACTCTCGACCAGAGGGGGCAGGTCATGGAGCAGGGGATCGGCACCGGACCAATCCCTCGCGGTGAGCGGCGCCGGGGCCCGGTGTCGCGATGCCAGGTTCCGCTTCATGGGAGTCGCCAGCCGCGGCGATGGTGAGGGAGAATGCGAACTCATTCAGGACACGGCGGGCGCGTGAACCCCGAGAAACCATAACGGGGCTGGGGAGAGGTCGCCGAGCGAGGTGCTCGACGGCGAGGCCGGCGATCAACCGCCGGAGAAGAGGACAATCACCTTCAGTTCTGGTAGGGAGTGCGCCCCCCGACCTTCTGGCCAATGACACGAGGACCCACCTCTCGGCCGGGTCCTCGAAGGGGACACTCCCGAAGCGGGGCTAAAAGCACCCGCGATGTTCAGCGTTTCTCTACTGCTGGGTTATTCCATGCTTTCCGTCGTGCTCATCACCCCCCCGCGGCGGCCTCACTCGCCCCACCCGCCGACAGACCGATGGAGGAGATCCAGCGCCCGGTGCATGATGTCTCTGGCCTCAGCCTCGCTTTCTACGGGGCGGTAGCGCACCCAGGAGGTGGTCGACGGGAACCCCCACAGGGCCACTTGTCCGCACTTCGGGCAGCGCGTCGAAAACGGCCAGGATGATCTCTCATGCGTGTGGTCCGGATCCCCGTCTGCATGCTGGTGAACGTCCGTCCACAGCATAGGGCGCACCCGGCGCAAGTGAGCCAGCCTTCCTCTTCTATCTCTCTCCGCCCATTGCTCCTCTGGCACCTGCAGCTTCGGGCGAGACCCGATCAACAGGTGTCCGCAGCCCGGTTCCGGGCAGCGGAGATCCACCCACTTCTCCAAGCGCTCCTTGGTGACCGGCTCCAGCGCCTCCATTAGTGTCAGTCGGGGTCGGTGAGCTCCGCGGTCCTGCTCCCGATCCCACACCGGCAGTGCCTTCCGGATCACCTCGTGCTTTGTTGTCTCCCTGATGGTGAAGCTCTGCCGCTCGCCAGTCGCGCCCTGCATTTCCAGGATGCCGAACCGCCAGTGGCGCCGCAGAGTGAAGGGCCGACAGAGATCTATCAGGTACTCGATATCCCTGATCTTTGCTCGCTCGCTCATATCAGCCATGATGCTGTTGCCTTCCAGCCGCGTCAACACGCTCCGTTCCCGGCCGGGCAGGTGTATCTCCGCCATTGCCTATTCCATGCCCACATGTCGTTCCAACAGCATGGGACTTGCGCCCGGGTCGACACCCGCTCTTGGATGCCGGCACGCCGAGTCGGGATACGCGCATCCGGATGGGTTCTTGGGAGACGACGAGGCCCGGCGTCGACGTCGGCGCCAAGGACTCCCGGGCTCTGCCGACCCCCTCCCTGACCGGACCGACGAGAGTATGAGCGGCGAAGAGAGATGATGGAGGGCGCGGTGGGCACACGGCGGCGTACGTGGCGGACAGGTCGGCGGTCGGCCGCCTGCGAGGCCACTCTTGGGCGCGGACCGGAGAAGAAAGGACTGGATGTTTCGGCCGAAGAGAGCCATTCATGTGTCACATCTCAGGTCCGAGAGAGGGACACATGAGCACTGATACATCCGCACAGATCGCCGAATTGCAGCAGTTGCCGATGCGCGACCTGCGAGA
>JBEKKD010000511.1:0-3416 GCA_050010895.1 Armatimonadota bacterium | reverse complement strand
AGGGTCCGCTCCGAGCATCAATGCGCTTCTGGTGCGGATGCCCTGGGTTCGGCAGTCCATCGTTCCTGTCATAGTTACCACCGCTGCGCTGTACGTCTGTGACTTCGATCCGATAGACGTGGACGGACAGACTGGAGAGATTCAGGTCTGCGAGGCATCGCTGCGCGAATGCGACTCGCTGATCTTTGAGTACCCGTTGCCCAAGCATCTCCAAATGGAGCCGGGAGACTGGCGTTCCGTTCTTCTCGCGGGCAGTATGGAGATCTTCACGCGGATGCATATCTTTGTTGTTCGGAGCTCGTACGTCGGTACGTTCCTGCAGCGTTCCTCAGCCATGATGATGGACGGAGATGAGACAACGTAGCGTGGGAGCGCGCTCCCTGCGATGTTCACTGCTCGGCCCAAGGGCCTGCGGCTCCCACACCAAGAAAGGCGGCTGCGCCGCCTCGCACAGGCGAGACGCCTGTGCCACTGAACGGCGTGATCTGAGGACCGCATCACAGCGCCGCCAGCGCTTCAGCGAATTCTGCGGGCGACAGCTCGATCTCGCGCAGTACCTCACGCAGCAACGGGCGGGCCAGGTCGCGTCCTGGGTGGTGGGGCAAAGTGGTCGTCCGGCCATCCGGATGTCGATAGAAGACGTGACTCCCTCGCTGTCGGACAGCGACGAACCCAAGCGCGAGCAGCAGCTTCTCCATCGTCCGCGCGGTGACTGTTGGAAGCCTGCTCACGCGTCGACTGCGATCTTTTGGATACCGACGAAGTCGTCAGGCTCGATGGCTTCGTGGCTCGCGGCGCGCTCTTCGAGGCAGAGGGCAATCACTTCCTGTAGGTTACGCTGCAGCTCATCGAGGGTTGCGCCCTGGCTGTGCGCGCCGGGAAGAGAGGGAACGGTGCCCACATACAGCTTCGTTTCGGGGTCGAACTCGACATATGCGGTGAAGGTACGAACGCTCATGACAGTTGCTCTCCGGCGATAGCCTTTGCTCGAAGACCTATGATAGCACAGGCCGAACGCCCGTGCCCGACGGGTGTTGATCTCGGCGATTCGGCATGGGCTACTCGGTACGGCGGGCGATCAGCTCGATCAGCCCGTCCACGATCTCGGCCAGCTCAATGGAGTCAATGCTTCCAATGCGGCCCTGAAGGCGTTCGATGGAGATCGTGCGCACCTGGGACATCTTCACCCACGACTCCTTCGGGAGGTTGCCGCTCTTGAGCCTGTGGGCCATGGGATAGCCGGCCCTCTGCTCTCGACTCGTGACCGCCAGCGCGATGACAGTGCCGGCCCGAGTATTCAGCTCGTCGTGGCTTATGACTAGGACCGGCCGCAGGCCGCCCTGTTCGCGGCCTCGAACGGGGTTGAGATCGGCCCAGTGCACATCGCCCCTCAGTACGGCGGCCACGTCTCGTCCCCCAAGCCCTCCTCGGCCATCGCTCGTTCCTCTGCAGGGTCGAGCTTAGCTGCTTCCTCAGCCAACAGGCTCCGGCGCTGACGACGCACCTTCTCTTCAATCGCCGCCTGGATGGCCCGGCTGCGACTCGGGTAGCGATGCTCGTTCACCCAGCGATCCACGACTTGCAGCAGCTTCTCATCTACGGTTATCGCTATCTTGCTCGCAGGCATCGAAATCCACCTTAGTATGACATACTATCATACCACAAGACGCATGGAAGTGGTCACTGCGAATCCAGCAGTGCCGGTGCTACGCCCGCACGGCGACGGCGCGACGGTAGGAGTAGATGAAGGCGGGGATGGCGATGCCGGCCATAAAGAGGATGATGAGGAAGTAGCCCTCGTCAACGGGGATGCGCTCGGTCCAGCGCATGATGGTGGCGCCGCCGAATAGGATGAAGAGGATGCCGCCGTAGAAGAGGGTGCGCGCGCCGGTTTCGGTACCGATGCGGGTGACCTGCGCTTCGGTGAGGGAGCGGGCCCAGCGCAGGAACGAGCCGAAGAGCGCGCCCATGACGAGGAGCACCAGCATGGTGCCCAGGCCGAAGACGAGGCCGGGCATGAACCCGAGCCAGGGGCTGGGCATGGCGGGGGCGGCGACGGTGTTGATGTAGATGGAGAATCCCTCGAAGCCGAATCCGGCGATGAAGCCGTGGATGATGGTCCAGTGAACGGGGGTGACCTGGACGCGACCGATCTCCGCCCCGGGGCCGTGGAATTCGGCGTCAGCGCTCCCCAGCAGATGCGGATGGGGGCGATTGGCGCGGCCGATGAGTATGCCCCCAGCGATCGCCATGGCGAGGCCGACGATGACGAAGACGACGCCGTTCACGTCGGGCCTGAGCAGGAATCGAGCGAGGGTGAAGTAGGCGACCTGCGAGAGGAGCGCGCGCTGCACGGTGAAAGCGAGTGAGAAGAAGAACCCGGCCTTCATCCCCGCCTTGCCGCTGGAGCCTCCGATGGCGTAGCTGAACGTGATGGGCCAGGTATGCTCGTCGGGCAGAATGCCGTGGAGCAGGCCGAGCAGGAACGAGTAGGCCAGTATGACGAGTGTTGGCACAGATCCTCAGGTGTGCGGATTCACACAGTAGATTCTCTGCGGGGACTGCTCTCCCTGTCACTTCGGCTGACGCATGGGCGACACCATCGGCAGGAAACGCCGCGCGGCCGTGCGAATGAGCGGACAGGCAAAGGAGCCGGCTCAGTGACAGAGGCGGGCGAGACGCGCGGCTACAAGTACCTGGATCATACCGCGGACAAGGCGGTCGAGGTCTGGGGGGAGTCGATCCACGATGTTTTCGTCTTGGCGGCGGAGGCGATGTTCGGCATCAGCGAGGACCTGGCGACGATCAGCCGCGACCACGAGTGGACGATAGAGGTGGAGGCGGAGTCGCCGGAGGACTTGCTGCACGCGTGGCTGTCGGAGCTGCTGTGGGTTTCGGAGCGGGATGGGGCGATTCCGTGCGAGTTCGAGATCGAGGAGTTGGATGAGCGGCAGTGGCGGCTGCGGGCGAAGGCGCGGGGCGGCCCGGCGCCGGCGGAGATGCCGAGCACGGCCGCGCCGGTGAAGGCGGTCACGTACCACGACCTGAGCGTATGGCGGGAGGACGGGGCGTGGAAGGCGAGCGTGGTGTTTGACGTGTAGGGGCCGAGGAGTCGAAGAGGCGAAGAGGCGAGGAGGGAGGACGCCGCTGCACTGCTAGCGGCGCCTTTTCCGGGGCTGGACGAGCCATCCCCGTCTCGCCGCCGGATTCCGCGCACCTGCAAACAGATCGCAGGTGCGCGGGGGTTTGTGGCCGCAGCGTTCGCCTACGGCGAGCCGCTGCGTTCCACCGGTCGACGGCTCGAATGCCGGGGCTGGACGAGCCATCCCCGCCTCGCCGCCGGATTCCGCGCACCTGCAAACAGATCGCAGGTGCGCGGGGGTTGATTTCTCGGTGGGAATGTGGTACTTTGCTGG
>JBEKKD010000510.1:0-3420 GCA_050010895.1 Armatimonadota bacterium | reverse complement strand
ACCGAGGCCTACACGTGAGGTGGAACGGCTCCTCCGTGCTTTCGGCTTCTCCCTAATCCGGCATGGCGCCGGCCACGACATCTGGCGGCGACCCTCTGGCGGCAGATCTGTCACTGTCCCTCGCAGCCGGGCTACCGGCGAGATGCCTGGCACGCTGGTCGAGGAGATCCTTGAGGAAGCTCCTTTGCACCAGCTCGATCACCACCCAGCGGCCCACTATGGCCGCCGCCCGTCGCAGGCTCGACAGCGTGATGTCATCGTTCGCGTCGAGGAGGCGGTCAACCTGAGTACGACTCGTCTTGAGCAGCATGGCCATCTTGTTCTTGGATATCCTCCTTTTCCTCATCGCCTCGACAAGCTGCCACGCCACCACTTCTTTCACCGCCTGCGTCTGGGCCTCTTCAAAAACGCCCTCCTCCTTGAGAAAGTCATCAACGCTCGAACTCATGTGTTTCTTGCTCATTGCTCTAGCTCTTGCTTGCGCTTCCGCGCCAATGCCAAATCCTCGTCCGGCGTGGTGCGCGCTTTCTTGATGAACCCGTGCAGTGCGATAAGGTGCTCGCGGTACCGGAGCTCAGACGAGTTTCGGAACCCTACGGGTTTCTGGCGATGGCCGGATCCGTACCACTGTGATACCGCGATCCATCCGCGGGGCATCGTCGCGTCCCGGACTCGTCTCAACTTCCGAGATCGGAAGGTAGCGGGGGCATGAGTGGCTCCAGCAGCGAGATCAGTTCGGGCACGCTGACGGTGGCCACCCTCCACATGATGTCGTCCTGAATCTCGCCGTACTCGTGTGCCAGGACATGACGCTAAGCGATGACCTTCCGCCATGCTATCTGGGGATGTGCCAGTTGGAACTCCCGCGATACGCGGCGCGCTGCCTCACCGATGATCTCTATGCGCCGTTCCACTGCCATCCGCAGGTCTTCGTCGCGGACATAGTCATCGAGCGTCCGGCCTTGCAGTGCCCGCACTACACCCCGGGCATGCTCGATCATGTCCAGAAGATAGCTGGCATCCCGCTCCTCAGGACGCATAGACGACCTCCGCTGTGCGCAGGATCTCCCGGCGTCGGAACGGGTTCCGCAGGCCGCCCTTGGCGACCAAGTCAACCGGACGCGCGAAGATGCCCTCCAGCTCTTCGATCATGTCCACCCAGTCGTAGAGAGAGAGGCCATGGTCTGGCTGCAGCTCAACCAGCACGTCCACGTCACTGCCGGGACCGAAGTTCCCGCGAAGTGCGGACCCGAAGAGCGCGAGTTCCTTCACCCGCCACTTGCGGCAGAAGTCAGCGATACGCTCAGAGTCTACCTGGATAGCGAGTGCCATTGCCGTCGCCTCATGTGCTCGCAGAGCCATTGATGGCCGCCAGCATCCCCGACATTATGCGACCGTGACGCCGCGGAGTCAATCAGCCTGGCGGCCTCGGCTCCGCGCAGCGCAGGTATCCTCAGCACCTTTCGGACTACCTGGGTGCTCCTAACGCTGTTCCATCCGCGGGTCAGTGCGCGCCGACGAGCTTCTTTCGAGCCGTCGCGCGCACCAGGCTCACCTCTAGCTGTCTCCCCAATGCCTGCGCCACCCGCCGGATCGTATCCAGGGTCGGCCTGACTGCGCCCGATTCCAGCCGCGCGATGGCGGGCTGCTTGAGCCCGGCCCGGCGCGCCACTTCGGTCTGCGAAAGCCCTTGCTTCTTGCGCAGCCGGATGAGTTCCCGCGCGATCTTGTAGGCCGCCTCCCGCCCATCCCAGCGCAGCCGGAATCCGTCGTCTCGCAGCTCTTCTTTCAGCCAATCGTCCACCGTCACTCTCTTGTCTGCCATGCTACCTGCTCTCCGCGCGCAACCAGTCCTGACGCCAGCGCTCTGCGACCACGATCTCATGTTGTAGCATCGCCGGCGGCACGGACCTCGTGCACCAGCGCGACGATCTCGTCCAGGGCCATGGTCTCCCCGGCCGGAAGGCGGTTCAGCTCGTCCAGCAGCTCGTTCAACCGCCCATCTCTGGCTTCGGGGATAAGCACCACCACCTCAGTATCGGCCGGGATATCGACCTTCTCCTCGAGGATCACGGCCGAACCGTTGTATCTGCCTCTCACTCGCTTCATGCCTGCTCTCCATGGCTTCAGCGTGTACTGCATCATGGCCGCGTTCCCTCTGCCAGCCCACTACGCCGGGCGGAATGGGCATGTCCAGGAGGAACTTCATCGTGTCAGCTCAACGACTTCCTCTTCTGCTAACGCCGCCGCGTACGCGAGAGCCGCGTGGATGTCTTCTCGCTCCAAGTACGGGTAGTCGGCGAGAACGGACTGCTCATCCTGGCCAGCCGCCAGCAGACCGAGAAGCCGAGAGACAGGGAAGCGCAGGCCGCGAATACACGGCTTGCCGCCCATGATCTTGGGGTCGGTGGTGATGCGCTCAAATCGTGTGGCCGGCATGATGCCACCCTCCGCTGCGATCATAGCATACAAACGCGTGCACTATTGAGTCTCGCGTAATAGGATTACACTGGGAATGCCCCTCAGACGCTTTGTAGCGGGCTCCAAAGTCTCACCACTGTAACTCTATTACGCGAGGTTCAATAGGTGTCAGTGCCCCCGTGTGCCTCACGTCGGCCACTGTCGACGGCGTCTGACAGCGCTGAAAGCTCGCCTCCTATCCCAGCGCCCGTTGACGGTTGCACCGTCTAACGGCTTGACAGGTCTGATCATAGTGACCATAATAGTCTAAGGTGCCAGGGCTAGGAGGAGCGAGGTGAAGAGGGCAGCGATCTCGGAACTGAAGGCCAAGTTGAGCGAGCACATCGGGCGGGTGAAACGAGGCGAAGAGGTGCTCGTGACTGAGCGCGGCAAGCCGGTAGCACGTCTTGTGCCCGTTTCCCCAGGGGCTGCTGAAGACGACCGCATCCGGGATCTCGTGAGGCGGGGCGTCATCCGCGCCGGAAAGGGGCAGCTACGCCGTGCGCTCTCGAAGCTGCCGGTGTGCACGGTCCGGGAGGGCGCGGTGCTGAGGGCATTGGAGGAAGAAAGGCAGGAACGAGGGTGAGGTTCTGGGATACGTCAGCCGTGCTGTCCCTGCTGCTGGGGCAGAAGGCGACCAGCGAGCTGAAGGCGGTGCTCTCATCAGATGAGAGCGTGGCGGTGTGGTGGGGAATGAAGGTGGAAGCGGTGTCTGCGATATGGCGTTTACGCCGCACCGGAGAGATAGATGCGCCTTCCGCCTCGCGGTTGACCACTCAACTTGATGCCATCACCGCGGCGACATACGAGGTGCAACCCACCGAGGAGGTGCGCGCCACCGCCTGCCGGGCGCTGCGCGTACATGAGCTTCGCGCCGCCGACGCCCTCCAGCTTGGTGCTGGGCTGGTGTGGGCCGAGCATCATCCCACCGGGCTCGGATTCGTCTGCCTTGACCGGAAG
>JBEKKD010000509.1:0-3421 GCA_050010895.1 Armatimonadota bacterium | reverse complement strand
CGGGAGCGCTCGAGAAGCTGCTCACCGGGGCAAAGGTGGACCTCGTGCTAACCGATCCCCCCTACGGGATCGGCTAGCAGTCGACCCTGGCGAAGCGGGGTCGGCGCAAGCGCGCCATCGCCAATGACGCCGCGGAGGACTACGATGCGTTTCTGTCACGCGCGCTGGCCGAGATCAAGTCGATGATGAAGCAGGGCGCGGTGATGTACTGGTTTGCCGGGGGTGGGGGAGGAGAGCCAGTGCTGGCGAAGGCGCTCCTGGCGATCAACGAACACTTCACCTTGCTCAACACCTTGGTCTGGGATAAGGTCGACCCTGGCCTGGGGTGGCGATGGCGCCGGTCGTGGGAAGCCGTCATCGAGGCATCGGTTGGACAGCCGCGCGTCTGGCATGGCGGCACCGATGCCCGCAATGTGCTACGCTTCGCCAAAGCGATCCCGCAGTCGGATGATCACCCCACGCCGAAGCCGGTGCCACTGCTGGAAGAGATCATCACAGCCGCCCCACCTATGCGTGGGATCGTGCTGGATCCCTTCGCTGGGTCGGGACCGACACTGATCGCAGCCGAACGGACGGGCCGAGTCTGCTATACCGCAGAGCTCGAACCACGCTACTGCGACATCGTCGTGGCGAGGTGGGAAGCGCTCACCGGAAGCACGGCCGCACCCGCGAGAACCACTGCAGGCAGGTGATCGACACTATGAACGACGCAGACATGGACAAACGAGTGCTGTTGCCGAGGAGAGTGCGGGAGCAACTGGTTCGAGACTGGAAGTCACTGAAACCCATCGTCGCCTCCATCGCAGAACTCGTTGAGAAGGTCAGCGATGAGCAACTGGTAGAGATGATCTGGCACTTGCGGGGCACCTTGGCGTGCATGCTGTACCGCGCGGTGAACTAGATGTTTGCGGGCTCACCCATGTCGGCCATAGGTCGCCAGATCGCGGAATGGCGTGCTCCCTCGCCGCGTCTGGACTGCTGCATGCCGCGTCAGAAATCGGAGTAGCAGCCGATCCCCGCGGCCCTAGTGCTGATCCTACTGCTGCCTGACAACGACACCCAGACCCGCCTCAGCCAGAGGCGGGTCCGGTATCACCTGCTGATGGTACGCATCAGTTGCTGTATCGGAAGTCCGTATACTGGTGCTCGATGGGAGTCTTCGCAGTGCCGAGCGCCACCAGATACCAGTCACCGCCAAGCTTCCTGAACCGGAACGACACATACACCGTGTGCTGCTCTCCGTCAGGGTCATCGAATACCTGGCGTCCGGTGTAGAAGACCTCCTGGCTGGAGATCCAGATCGGGTCATCGAAGTCCATCGCGAGCGTTCCGGTGGTGGAGAGCGTATCCAGGGTCATGGCGTAGAAATCCTCGGCGGTCGTCGAGTACGAGTACTCCCCGTCGAAATAGATCCGGATGTCTATCTGGTCCGTGAGGTGAGCGGCCAGCGGCCCAATGTCACCGTCTAGCCATGCTTGGCGGACATCCGAGATCGCGCGATCTGCGCCGGTGTCGTCGAGCCCGTAGCCGGTGTCGGAGGGAGCGGGGACGTAGACGTAGTCTCCGGGTGCGCAGTAGACGCGCTGCGGGTAGACCCAGCCCGGGGACCAGCCGAAGTAGGCGTACACGGATGGGTAGTACCCGGGATAGAGGAACCCTGCGAAGTCCGGGTCGGAGTAGTAGAACGGGTAGAAGAGGTCGAGCAGCACCACGGTGTCGCCGCCCCACACCGCGCCCGGGGCTACCACATAGGAGAACCCCGGCGAGCCGAAGGTGTTGACGATCTTGGTGTAGTTGCTGTTCCGGTTCAGCAGCACCGTATCCTTGGGCACGGGGTTGCCGACCACGTCAACCAGCGGGCGCTTGCTGTTGGCACGGCCCCTCTCAGCGTTCTGCCTGCGCACCCAGTCTTGCAATCGCGCCGGCACTTGCTTCCCCTCCTCGGGAGCCACTACTCGCACCGTTGATTCGCTCCCGGGACCACGGAAGCTCGCCTCCGGTACCACGAGGCGGCGCGTTCCCGTTGTCGGTTCGGTCGGACTCACAGCGGCACCGCGGTCAGCAACCGCGCTCTGCCCGCTCTGCGGCTTCCGGATCAGCGTCGGCATTTGCTCCCACGTGCCTCCGCTTCCCTCTGGCGATGGCACCACTGAAGGTTGTCGCGCTGGCGACGCACCGGAAAACAGGGGCCCTCCCGGGCTCACTCGCGCGGGCGCCCGGTACAGCTCATAAGGGTCGGGGCTGGCCGGCGGCGGCTGGATGCGAGGTGGGGCCTGCGGGAGGGAGGGGAGGTCGGAGCGACTGCCCTGCCACTGCTCCGGCGGGGTGATGCGCCGGTCTGCCAGGCCAGCTTGCGGTGCTGAGGTCCGCGGGCCCAACTGGCGGTAGTTCTGGTACGGATCGGCGCGCGGCGCCGAGTTCTGGCTAGGCGCTGAAGCCTCGCGAGGTTGGGATGGCATTGGCGCGGCAGCGTTCCCTCGATCGATGCGAGCCGTTAGGGCTGCCGGGGCAGGCGCGATCAGCACGCTGCCACTCGGCTGCTGAGGGCCGCTGGCCCGGCTCGGCGCTGCCGGCTGAGCCGGCGTCTGCCGGCTCTGGGAGCGCTCTTGTGTCTGGGTTTGCTGCGTGTTCGTGCCCCGGTCAGCCTTCTGCTCACCACGGGCTGCCCATGCGGATGAGGGCAGCAGCGCGAGGCTGGCCAGGAGGGCTGATGCCAGGAAGCATCCGAGAGCCGAATACGTCAATCTCTTCCACATCTTCCCAACCCTCCTCTTCTGTCCCGACCGGGACCAGTCTGCACTTCCTCTTCTGCTGTCTATAAGACGATGGGGAATGCGAGGATCATCCGCTCCGCCGGCGGGATGGTAGCGCCAGCAGTACAAACCGGGACGGGGATAGCAGTGGGCGGCCCGTCGCGCGGGCGCTGAACAGCAGCGGCAACGCAGCTGCTCGAGGCGCCTATCCGCGAGATGCCGTGATACCAGGCAGGGATCGGTCTCATGAGAGACCACACGATCGTTACCTTGCCGTAGAACCGCGCCAGCCTTGCTCTGACGGCATCCCGTGGTGTATCGTAGGCACTCTATTTCCCTGAAGGATGAACCCACGTGGAAACAGCTGAAACTGCGGTCTGCCTGGTGATGAAGGCGGTGTTGTTGAGTGGCCGGTGGGCGGGCCGGACACGCCGACTGGGCCTGGAGCAAGCGGCGAAGGCTGCGGGTGAGGGGGCAAAGGCGCAGGTCGACAACGTGATGCTGCGGGACACCGTCGAGTTTCTGAGTGATCGGCTCGCATGTGCAGAACGGCGCCTGCAGGCCGCCCACATCCGGAAGCCCTACTCCCTGGCAGAGCGGCTGCACATTCTGTGGTGTATCCAGTACTTCGGCATCCCACGACGACAGATTCCCAAGCACTTCGGGGT
>JBEKKD010000508.1:0-4509 GCA_050010895.1 Armatimonadota bacterium | reverse complement strand
TGCGTCCGGAACAGCCGCTCGCTTGCCGCGGAGAGCCGCGCGGTGATACTGGAAGCAACCATCGAATCAGGGACGCGCATGTCTCACCTTTCTGTCATTCCGAGGGAGGAGGAGTCCGCCCCGCGGACTCCTCGACCGTGGGAATCTCGCCCCGCTCATCACACACCCATCTGCTCAATCAGGACACCCCGCGAGGAGGGCAGGAGACACGCTCCTGCCCTACGGATCAGGACACACCCATTTGCTCGATCACGACGCCCAGAAGGTCGTTTGCCACCGAGATGATGCGGGCACCCGCCTCGTACGCGCGCTGCGTCTCCGAGAGATAGGTCAGCTCTTCATCGATCGAGACGCCCGATACCGACTGCTCCTGCTGCTGAATCTGGTCCATCGCGGCGCCGGCCGCCTGCACCTCGGTGTCCGCCCTGGCGATATCATTGCCGACCCCGCCCAGCATGGCCTGAGCGACCTGCCCCAGGCTCTGGCCGCCGAGCACAGCAGTCGTGCGCAGGTTCGCGATGTCCAGCGCCACCGAACCATCCCCGGGCGCGTCCGCGGTCTGCGCTGTCGCAATGGCGCGGGGGTCGGCCTGAATCGCGGGATCCAGAGCTATATCCCCGGCCGTTCCTCCGGCGACGAAGAAGTCGCGCTGGTCCACGCCGTCCAGCCCGAAGCCCGCACGGTGGCGCGCGTTGACCTCAGTGACGAGCGTGCCGGCAAGCGTGTTGAGCTGATCCAGATAGGCCGGAATGCCGGTGTCTCTCGCATAGAGCAGCCCGCCTATCTCGCCGTTCGCGACCTGGATCGTACTGTTATCGTAGCTGGACTTGATCTCCACTCCGCCGGCGCCGGTGGTCATGGAGATCGGGTAGGACGACTCCCCCTGAACGAGCACGCGGCCGTCGAGATAGATGATGAGCTGGCCTCCCTCGCTGTTGAACGGCATCGCGCCGCAGAGCTCGCTGAGACGGTCCAGGCTCTGGTCGCGGGTGTCGAGAATATCGTTCGGTGAGCGCCCTTCGGCCTGCGCCACGCTGATCTGGCGGTTCAGCTCCCCGACCTGGCTCGCGAGTGTGTTCACCGGCTCGCAGCGACACATCTTGGGGGTTGTTGGCGACGTTCTCCCACGCGTTCCAGAACTCGTCCAGGCGGGCGCTCAAGTCCTCGCCCGGGCCGGGGGACAGTATGGATTCAGCCTCCCGGAGCGGCGATGCCGCCGAGCTCCAGCGGCCCGTGGTCGCCTTCAGCATTCTCGTCTGAAGGCCCAGGAACGCCTCCTGCGCCCGGCGGATCGTGGCCACCTGCACGCCACTGCCGAACTGCCCGCCGCATAGCGACATCGAGCTTCCCACCGCCGGCAGCCCTGGATTGGTGGTCAGCAGAGCGTCCTGCCGGTGGTAGCCGGGCGTATCGACATTCGCGAGATTGTGGCCCTCGGTGTCCATCGCGCCCCGATGGGCGACAAGCGCCGACAGGCCGATATCAATGATGCCGAACAGGCTGGACACGACGTCCCCTCATCGCCGAGTGTCGAGCAGGCGCAGTGAATAGCCCGCTTTGCGGTTTGAGCTGGTTTCCGCCCCATGCTGGCCGGCCGTCTCCGGCCCGTGCGCGGCCTCGGTACACGCCTCGAGCATCTCGAGCGACAGATCGGCGAACTGCAGCCCGCGGGTGGCTAGCATGTGGTTGATCGCGTTCTCCGTGCTCACTCTGGCCGCGAGCGAGAGCAGCTCGGCCAGCTCCGCGGGTTCCATGCCGGGATCAGGCCGCCAGGTTCTGTCGCCGAGCGCGGCCTGAGCTTCCAGCAGTTCCGAGAGCCGCGCGTTTGCCCGGTGCAGCGCCTGCACGTCGCCGGCGATGAGATGCCCGCGCTGGTCCATCAGGGCGCCGAGCAATGAGCGCAGGAGCGCGCTCTGATCCGCGCGACTCGCGCCCTCGCCGAGCTGCTCGCCCCCTCGCCTCCTCAATTCGCCAACTCCTCGCTACCCTCTCCTGCGGCGGACCTACCGGACCGCCGCTCCCCTCAGGTCGCGCAGCATCGAGTCGGCCACCGACTCGGCCGGCACCCGGTAGGTTCCGGAGGCGACGTCGCTCTTCAGCGCGTCCACCCTCGGATCCGCCGAATCCTCGGCCGAGCGCGCTGCTGCCAGCCCGGCGCGCAGGTCGTCGGAAAGAGCGGAGAAGCTGACGTTGTCGGCGCCGCTCTGGGCGACGCTGAACTGGCGAGACGAACTGGAGGCACGATGGATGCGCTCCAGACGCGCCTCGAGCAGACGCCCGACGTGTTCGCTCGTGATCTTCATGTTCCCGTCCTCCGTCTCCGGCTGCGCAGCAACGCAGCCGCTGGTGTGGAGGGTGCCGCAGCGCCTATTGCCGGGAGCGACCGTTCCATGTGTGTCTTCGGCGGGGGAGAGGGAGGGCCTTAGCGCGGCGCGGGCGGCGTTTGGACATGCTGCGTCGTTCCTTCGACGGTGCCGTCGCTCCCTCGAAGAGCATCCAGCAGCATCGTCGCGATGCCCAGCGGGCTGGAGCGCGCTGCGGCTCGACCCACCTCCTGGGCCCACAGCGATTGATAGATCTCGCCCCCCGTCCCGAGCGGGAGCACGCCGCTCTTCGGCACAGTGGACTGCATCTCGCGAAAGAGCATCCCGAGGAACAGCGCCTCGAAATCCTGACACGCGCTCCGGAGGCGCTCGTCGTCCCGATCTCCGCTGCGTCCGTGCTTCAGCGGCGCCGCTGAGGCTGCGGCGTTCCTGTCAGCCGACGGAGGCCGCTGAGGCTGCGCCGCCGGCGGGGCCTGCGGGGGCCCGCAGAGGGGCGCCGCTACGAGCTCCGCCATCACAGCACATCCAGCTCGGCATTCAGCGCGCCCGCCTGCTTGATCGCTTGAAGTATCGCGATCAGGTCCCGCGGCGTGGCGTGCAGCGCGTTGAGCGCCTGCACCAGGTCGTCGACGGTCGCAGCCCGGATCGGCGACAGCACGGCCTTCGGTTCGCTGGCGCTGATCTGCGCCTGGGGTGTGGCGACGGTCTGGCCCTGCGAGAGCGCTGGGGGCTGAGAGACCGCGGCCGTGGTGGTGATCTCGACCGTCAAGCTGCCATGCGCGACGGCCACGGGCGAGATGGTGACCGGGCCGCCGACCACTACCGTACCCGTGCGCTCGTTGATGACGACTCGTGCCGGCGAGTCCACGGCAACGGTGAGGTCACCGATGAGCGCGAGGAACTCCGTGTGCCTGTCGCGGTAGGCTTCGGGTATCGGCACCACCACCGTGCCCGAATCCGACGCCGCCGCAACGATCTCCACGGGCAGGTTTTCGCTGCTTCGGTTCTTCAGCGGCGCCGTCGGCTGCGCCGCCGGCCGGAGTACCGAAGCCCCATCGGAATTGTAGACCCTCTGATTGATGGCGCGCGCGATCGCCACCGCGGTGGCGGAATCTGGCTGGGAGAGGCTGAGAGAGAGTGACGTCGCGCCCGGCGCGTCGGCCGGAGGCGGTGCTTCGACCAGTGCGCCGCCGGGAATGCGCCCGACCGTGGGGTGGTTCTTCGTCACCTGAGCGCCTGCCCCGGCCGCCGCGAATCCTCCCAGCGATACCGAACCCTGAGCGACGGCGTAGACGCTCCCATCCGCTCCTTGCAGCGGCGCCTGAAGCAGAATCCCACCCTGGAGCGAGCGGGCATCGCCCAGTGACGACACGACCACGTCGACGCGGTCGCCTGGCTTCGCGAATGGCGGCAGATCGGCCGTGAGCATAACCGTTGCGACGTTCTTCGTCTTCATCTGCGCGCCGGCGTCGGGCCGGTTGCCAAAACGCGTCACCAGGTTGCGCACGGCCTGGTTGGTGAAGGCGACCTGCGCGCTGTCGCCGGTTCCTTCCAGGCCGACCACCAGTCCGTAGCCGACGAGCTGGTTGCTGCGCTCGCTCTGGACGCGCGCGATGTCCTTGATGCGAACCCCCGGCGAGCCGCCCGGAAGGGGCGCGGCAAGAGCCGCCAGCACCGCGCATGTCAGCAAAACTCGCACGGGGCTCACCAGAGCCATGAGAGCGCCGTTGAGAGCAGCCCCGAGCGTTGCTTTTCCGAGATCGCGCCGCGGCCGGACCACTCCAGCCGGCAATCGGCCACCTGAGTGGATAGAACGATGTTGTCCGAGCTCACATCATCCTGGCGCACCAGCCCGGTGACGGTGAGCGTCAGTTCGTCCCTGCTGATCTTCACGCGGCGAGCCGCTTGGATCTGAAGATTCCCCTGGGGAGTGACCGCGGTCACGATGCCCGAAATGCGGTCCACCAGGCTCGTCGTCTGCGTGCTGCTTCCGGAGCCGGATGTGGAGCGATCGGCCTTCACCGACAGGTCGGGGAAGAAGCCGAGAATGCCGCCGCCCGGCCCTCCGCCGACGGAGAGCTTCTTGTCCGTCTCATGTGCGGCCTGGTGGGATGCAGTGGATTGCTCGACCACCAGAATGGTGACGATATCGCCGGGGCGCGCGGCGCGCCGGTCGCTGGTCAGC
>JBEKKD010000507.1:0-3440 GCA_050010895.1 Armatimonadota bacterium | reverse complement strand
GCAGCAATCCTGGCAGGTCCAGCAGCCGGAATGTGTGGCTATGGATGGTATCGGGGCTGAGACTCACGCTCCGTGACCGCAGCAGGTGGATCATCTCGATATCGTGCGCCGGGAATGATATCCTGATCTCCGACAGGCCCGCGGCCTCCATGACCCGATTCATGCCGTCGATCAGCGCGGAGCGCGAGCCGCCGTACTCGCCCAGCGCGCGTATGGGAGCGGCGCTGGGCAGACTCCAGATGCGCGAGAGTGACAGGTACGCTATCACCTGCCGGCCGGACTCGGAGTCGCCTCTCTCCGGTCGGCTCCGCAGGAAGCGAATGGGAGAGGAGGCGAAGCCTGGCGTGCCGCCGAACTGCAGGCGGCATCGCCTTCCGCGCGTTCCGGCTTCGCCGGAGCCGCGCGGGAAGTCGCTCGGGATGACAGCTCTGCGCGCTGCGCGCTCGGGTCTGCCGTTTGCATCCGACTCGATCAGCCACGGCTGGCGGTGGCCGTGGCGAAGCATGCGCGCGAA
This sequence comes from Armatimonadota bacterium, assembly GCA_050010895.1. Taxonomy (GTDB): domain Bacteria; phylum Armatimonadota; class Hebobacteria; order Hebobacterales; family Hebobacteraceae; genus JBEKKD01. Next base: position 2,926 of record JBEKKD010000507.1, on the reverse strand, counting down.
GAAATCGCCTGACCGCAGGTAGCGCACCGGCTCCGCCTGGTGCAGGCGCGACAGCGCGGGAGCGTCATCAGGGCCCGCGGCTCGTACAGTCAGCGCCTGTTCGCTGTCTCCGTGTTCGCGACGGACGATTCGGGTCTCCCAGACCGGCCCTGCGATAGCGGCCTGCGCGCGGAGATAGAGGCCCCGGTCGCCCGAGATGATGAGCAGCTTCGCGCCCGCCCGAGTCGCCTCATCGATGCAAGAGTCCAACAGGCGCGTCGCTATGCCGCGACCGCGGAACTCGGGGTCGGTGCATACGCCTCCCAAGCTTGCCGTCTTGATGCGCGCGCCATAGATCGAGAGATGATTGTAGATGATCCTGATGTGAGATACGGGCTTGCCGTCGACGGCAATGATGCGGGACTCGCGCGGCACGGCCCCACCCCGCGACCTTTGCCGGCGCGGGGGCGCCGACTCGTCATGGTAGCCGAAGCTGACCGCAAGCACTCGATGAAGATCATCGAGTTCATCCGGTCGCGGACGCCGTGGTCCATCGATGACGCCCTGCCTGTCAGACATAGTTGAACCCCGGCATCGGGAATGGAATCGGGAAGACTGTCCCCAACACCCGGCCGAGTTCACCATCGATGTGAGGCGCCTCGGGACTGCCCAGCACCAGTCTGGCTGTCTGCGACAGGTCCAGTTCGACCCGCTGGGGGCCGTGTGAGAACGTGCAGACATCCGCCTGCTGGCCGAACGAAAGCTGCCTGAGATCTCTGCCCGTGAGGCGCGCCGACAGGTAGGGACGGAGATCGCGCATCAGGCCCGGCAGGTTGAGAATGCGATGCGTTCCCCAGAGCAGCGCGCTCTTGAGCTGCAGGCCTCGGCGCGAGAGCAGGTAGGCGAATTCGCGGTCGTGGCGCAGGAAGCGGAGATCGATCTCCTGTACGTTGTCGGTTTCGACGATCAGCGGCAGCGCGTCGAGGATCGCGGCGCGGCAGCCCGCATAGTCGCCGACGGTACGGGTACGTTTGCTCTCGTCACGCCAGGGGCGATGCAGAGAGAGATACGCAAGCGGCCTCTCCCGATCAGCGATCACCCACACCTCCGGCTGCGAGATGTCCCACCACGAGCAGCACTTCGAGAAGAAGTCCGCCGAGCGGGCGAACCGCACGGGCTCGGCCTGATTGAGCGGCGAGAGGGACGGCCAGTCACCGACCTCGAACCGCCTGACAGCCAGGCCGGACTGGACGGGAGGAAGTGAGTCTCGGAAGATCCTGGTCTCCAGCACGTCGCCGGCCGGCACGCAATGGTTGCGCCGGTAGAGGCTGCGATCGCCGGAGACGATAACGATCCGGGCCCTGTTGGCGGTCATCCTCGCCAGGCTCTCCTCGAGTATGCGGCCGGCATGTCCGCGGTTCCGGTAATCGGGGTGAGTGCCAACACCCCCGAGGCTCGCAACCCGGAAGCTGCATCCACAGAGCGATACCGTGTCGCTGGCATGGAAGATGTGCGATACCGGCTTGCCGTCTTCGGCTATGACCACGCCGCCTCGGAGGTGGACCGGGCGCAGCAGGCCCTTGGTGAATGCCGCGCGATCATAGTACTGGTCGAATCCGAAGACCGTGCACAGCAGATCGGATAGTGCATTGACTTCGTCGCGGCGCGAGAGGCGCGGTTCACCCATGGTAGCTCTCCAGAGAACGCGGCGCGGTCACCCGCGCTTGCCCCAGCGTCCCCGGTGCAGGCAAACGTGTGGTTCTCACTGGGATGTCGTAGCCTTCCATCACACTGCGCCCGCTCCCTGCTGAAAGGGACGTGAGCAACACGAGAGGAAGGCAGAATCCGATGTGTGAGAGGTCCCGCACCTGATGACCGAGCTGCTTGCCGAAGAGAGCGCCATAGGAGCACGGCCGGGGGCCAGCGTGAGGATGAGCGGATCATCCATCATGTTGGCAGCCCTGGTCACCGCTCTCTGGGGTACGAACCCCGCGGCGTTGAAGGTGGCGATGCGAGCGCTGCCTCCCCTCGGGTGCTCCGGCCTGCGCTTCGTCATCGCGGCGGTGGGAGTGTGGGCATGGTGCCGGTTCAGGCGAGTGGCCGCGCTGCCGCAGTCGGGCGAGGGGCGCTGGCTCGCCACTAACGCGCTGTTGTTCGTGGTGCAGATCGCCACATTCACGCTGGGCGTCTACTGGGGCTCGGCGAGCCATTCCATCGTGATCTTGTACACCTACCCGTTCTTCGTGGTGGCGCTCGCGCACTTCCTCATCCCCGGCGAGGCCGCCTCATCGGGCAAGGCGGCCGGGCTGGCGGCTGCGTTCGCAGGCGTCATCGTGCTCTTCGCGGGGCAGTGGGGAAGCTGGCAGGGCACGCAGCTCAAGGGCGATGTCGTTCAGTTGGTCAGCGCCGTCGTGCTTGGCTCTCAAGTCGTGTTCCTCAAGCACGCCGTGACGCGTGCAGACACCAATCGCCTCGTCCTATGGCAGATGATCGCGGCCGGCGCCATCTTCCTCGTCTACGGCCTCACCGCGGAGGGGCTGGCGCGATCGCGCCCCGGGTGGGAGGAGATCGGCGCGGTTCTCTACCAGGGCGTGGTGATCGGCGCCCTGTGCTTCACGGTGTGGACCTGGCTGATCGAGAAGCATGCGGCCAGCCACATCGCGATCTTTGGCTTCATCGCGCCGGTGGTGGGTGTAGGTCTGAGCGTTGCGCTGGGAGAACCTCTCACCCTCAGTCTGATAGTCAGCACGGCGCTGGTGGCGGCTGGCATAGTCTTCGCCAGCAGGTTCTGATAGCGCCTGCGAACGGGAGGCGACGATGGAAGTCTACGAGGCCATGCGCACGCGGCGGAGCGTTCGCGCCTACCGATCGGATCCGATCCGGCCTGACGTTCTCGACCGGGTGCTCGATGCAGCCCGAATCGCTCCCTCCGGCAGCAATCGGCAGC
>JBEKKD010000506.1:0-3463 GCA_050010895.1 Armatimonadota bacterium | reverse complement strand
GAGGAAGAACAGGTTGGATGGCTCCAGGTACGCGCCCGGGTTGTAGTTGCGGGTCGGGTCGTTGAGCGCCTGCCAATAGCGGATGGCGCGGCTCCAGTCCGGCCGCGGCGGCGTCACGATCTCGCTGTTCGGATCATCCGGATTCAGCCGCAGGGGCGGGATGAAGGCGATGGTGTTGTCGTCGTACATATCGAGCTGGACGTACATCGCTTCGGCGAGTTCCCCCGCCACCGCGTCCAGCGCCGTGCGCGCCACCGTCTGCGCGTCCGCCCGCGCCGTCGCCGTGCGGAAGAAGTCCAGCGAGCTGGTGATCGGATAGAACAGCAGCGCGAGCACGATCATCAGCAGGCCGAGCGTGATCATGATCTCGATCAGCGTAAAACCGCGTATGCCGCGGGTATGCTGAGCCGCGCCTGTGGCACAGGTTGGCAACCTGTGCGAAGGGGCGAAGCCCCTTCCCCCTTGTGCACTCAGCGGATTCTGCCGTTCCCCGTTCGCTCTCATCTCAAATCGGCGCTCGCGTCAGATATGTGCTGATGATCACTTGATGCCAGGTCTCCTGAAGATCGGGAGTGACGCCGGTGAGCTGATGAGTCAGATCGGTGCCCGACGCGCCTCGTTCGTAGGCGCGCTGGATCATCTTCTGCAGCGTCGCCGCGCGGCCCGTCGTCACCCACGTCGATCGCGCCCGCACGCTCACCCCGCGCACCGACGTCGGGCCCCAGGCATTCGGGAACTTGGTGGCGTCGCTGCCTCCCAGCGGCTCCGACAGCGCGCACACCCACTGGTCCGCCACGCTGGTCGCCGCCGGTGAGAAATCGCTCTGCGTCATGATGTGGAGCGGGCCGATCGTGTGCACCTCGCCGGAGACGAATATCTGCGGCTGAACGCCGGTGATGGGGTCCCTCAGTCCCGCGTAGTAGTAGTCCACCGCCACCGTCTGGCCGGATTCGCTCAATGGGAAATAGAGCTCTTTCTTGTCCACCTGGTCAGTCGTCCACGAATACGTGAGCAGACTGCTGACGGTGCCGGCGAGCGCGACCGGATTGCCGGAGGGCGTCCGGCTGTCGGATCGCGCATACAGCCGCGAGGCCGCCATGAGTTGAACCGCCCAGTCGTTCTGCGCGCGGCAGAACACGCGGTAGGTGCGGCCGCCGCGATTGGCGGAATCGACGCTCGGATTGTAGCCGTACACCGCCGTAGGACTATAGTTGAAGTAGAGCAATCCTTCCTTGTAATCCACGTTGAGCCGCGTGCTGCGCATCCACGGGTTCGCCGGCCACCCGCCGGTCTCGGACAACTCGTTATCGGTCAGTATTTGCCCGCTCTGGCGGTCCACGGCGACGATGTACGCCCAGCTTCGCCTGTCTGCCCCCCATGCCACAGGGTCGGGATGCGGCGCCGGGTTCCCGTTGTTGTCGTAGAACGCGCGAACGCCCACGGCGACCGGCTGCGGCCTCGGCTGCCGCGGCGGATTGGTATAGCCCACGGACTTGAGATTCCGCACCGGAAGCTGCACGTACGCCCCGGCGAGCGCGCTGCCTTGCACGGCGAGCCGCGCCTGCTCAGCCGCTGTCAGATCCTTCACCTGCTTGTTCAGCAGCACGGTTTCGACCGGCACGCTCGGCACCTCGATGTCGAAGACGAGAATCTGCCAGTCGTACACGCGATAGTCCACCTTCGCCACCGCGACGTCGGTGGGCTGCGGGTCGCTCTGCAGCACCGGGGCGAATTGGATCTGTCCGCTCACCGTGCTCGCCGCGTTCACGTAATACGCGTTGCGGGGCCAGTAGGTCTCGGTGAACACGTTATTGTTCAGCATCGTTTGGTAATCGCTCTGCGAGAGCGGGATCATCCGCTCGTACACCAGCACCGTCGCCGGGTCGGGCGCGGCGGTGGCGACCGGGAAGGCGCCGGAGGTCTGGAAGCGGTTCACCGTCACCGTCGCGCCGATCACTCGCGCCCGCGTCGTCAGGTCGGTGTAGTCAACTCGGAACATGCGCAACTGAGCGGCCGCAGCCACGAGCAGTTGGCTGCCGCTGATCGAGAACTCCCGAGCCGCAGTGTTCGCAGTGGCATCGCTCGCCAGCGTCAGAGGGTCCCGATACTGCCACTGCCGGGCGTCGTATACGTCGAAGTACACCGGCAGTTGAGGAGCGTTCGCCAGTAACGCCGTCGCGGGGTTCGGCTCATATCGCAGGGCGTCGCACGGCGCGTGCGACAGCAGGTAGAACGGCACGCCGATGCGGCTCTGCTGGGTCGCGGCCCCGATCATCATCTGCGGCAGGCTGCGGATGTCGATCCGCTCTCCGATCACCGTGCGCGGCAGGTACACGCTGTTCGGCTGCCAGTTCGGATGCGCCACGAGCAGGTTCAGTCCGCTCAGAGTGCTCGAGGCCGGCGGCTGCAGCACCGTATCGAAAATGCTCGGCGTAGTGTCGGTCGGGCTGTAGATGAAAGGCGGCGCGGTCTGGCCCAGCATCTTGAGTTCGGTATCGCCCACCATCAGCCGTGTATATCCGCTCGTACCCGGGATGGCCTGGCTGATGCTCGGGTAGTACGTCAGATACTGCGGTATGTTCTGCATGCTGTCCGTCAGCGTCGCCGGGATCACCTTGCCGCTGTAGTCCGTCGCGACGATGGCATCCGGCAGCGATTCCGGATCCAGCTTCCACCGCGCCAGTTCCCCGTCCGCAAGCTGCGCCGCGGTCGTCTGCTGTTGGGTAGCCTCCACCGCCGAGTAGCCGCTCGGGAATACGCGGAGCATCCCGTAGATGCCGATCATCAGCACCACCAGCGCGATCAGCAGCTCGATGAGCGTGAACCCGCCTTCGCCGGGGCTACGGCGGACAGGCCCGCGGGCGCACGTCCGGGTTGGGCAGGGGCTTGCCCCTGCCATCTTCGCGCAGTGACGCCACGGCAGATTGTCTACGGAGACGGGACGCATAGCGCTCCAGTTACCACCACTCACATGATCGGTCCTGCGGGCCATCCGGTGTTATTCGGCGGCTCGCGGTAGAGCTGGTTATCCGCGCGGCTGGCCATCACGTGCACGCTGCCGTCAGCGAACAGCACCAGGTCCTTGTCCCCCGGGTTCACCGCGCCGCTCTGGCCCGGCCCGCCCGGCGCGCCCTTCTTCCGGTGATTCGCGCACCAGGTAACAGGCGTGTCGGACGGAGGGTAGGGCTGCAGCAGGTGCCGGTTCTCGATAACGCCGTTGACGACCGGCAGCACCATCGTGCCCGGGTTCCAGAAGTTCCGCCGATAGTACATGTCGTAGTTATTCCAGCCGTTCAGCGTCGGGATGCCGGGGCTGCTCTGGGCCTGGCCGAAGTTGGTCACGATGTAGCCCTGCTTCAGTTGAACGTTCTGGGTGAGATAGTCATCCGTCATCGCCGCCGGATTCGCCGGGCAATGCAGGATATTGAGATCGGTGATGTATCCGCCGCTGCGGTACCACTTG
>JBEKKD010000505.1:0-3465 GCA_050010895.1 Armatimonadota bacterium | reverse complement strand
ATGCGGCTGGACATCAGACCGAGGCGCGAGCCGGTCCGCTCGACGATCTCGCGCCAACTCGAAACGACATCCCGCTGAGTATCGTCCCACATATCGAGCCACAGCTCCCGCCAGGGGTGCGGGTCGCCCGGCGCGGTGCAGTTGCGGACGATCTCCTCGCGGGTGGCGGTGAGACCGGCGCGGCGATTGAATTCGGCGACGTGGAGCGGACAGAAGCAGCCGCCCCAGGTCAGTGGACGGTGATTGTGCAGGCGGAAATCGTCCTCGACCCAGACGACGCGGAAGCCCTCCTGACAGAAGAGGCCGAGCAACTCTCGGTAATATGCGCGCCAGCCGGGGTCGAGTGGGCAGACGACCGCAGCGGCCTGCTCGCCGTGCTGGCCAACCATGGTCTGCCAGTCCTGGCCGGGATGGAGCCTGCGAGCGTTGTCGCGATGGAGCACGGTCTGCCAGATGTTGAGGCTTACGGCGATCCCGCGCTCCCTCAGCGCCTGCCGCCAGGGACGAGTGCGCTCGATCCAGAAGCGGGCGCCCTCGATTGGCTCATGGCCGGTGTTGAGCTCCTCGGCAAAGAAGAACACCATGACCTCGTCCACGGGCGCCTTATCGGCAAGGTCAAACAGCCATTGCCTGACTTCCTGAGGATCTTGGTGGGGATCGAACTGCATGCGGAGGGTGAAGTGACTGGGCACAGCATCGCTCCCGGGGTGTGGGTAATGGTAGGCGCTCTTCGACGACGCGTCAGGGCGCCCCTCTGAGGAGGGGGACACGAGGGAACAGCCACCGCAGTTCAGTCAGCAAGGATCATGCGAAGTGCCCGGGGCCGTGTGGCTCGACGCTGGCATTGAGGGCGGGAAGTGAGATATCCCGCCGGGCCGGGATCACCTCGCCGAGCTTTCCCGGCCACAGCCAGCGCACGCTCATGTTGTTCTCGAGTATATCGTAAACGCCGAAGAGAGTGCCTGCGTGGGTGCTCATGTCCAGCGGGTCGCCCGCCGCGTCTTTGCCTGCGATATAGAGGTCCGCGCCGACGGTCTTGACGAGATACCCGTTCCCGCGCAGATTGGAGGGGTCCAGACCTACGGCTTCGGCGGCCCTGCAGTTGCCGAGGTAGACATGTGAGCCCGGCGGGATGGTTGCGCCCTCGGAGGCAATGGCCAGCCGAGTGCCGGTCCTGCGGAGGCGGGGCGGCCCATCGACTAACGCTCCGAGGGTCTGCTGCGCCGCGGAAGGCATGTTGAGCGTGAGCCCGAAGTTGGTGTACGCAGGGGAGCGCAGACGCCGATGAATCCTACGACACCGGGGCACAGCCATCGTGCCTGTGCCTGAGCGAGCAGATGTCTAGCATCGAGCCGACCCGGTCCAGCGCCACCCGGGGGGATCGCCGGGTCTGGCGAGGATTCGTCGTCGGGCTCATCCTCCTGCCGCCGAGCCTGCTCTTTCAGTTCTCCATGGAACCGGCCGCGGGGACCGGACCGTACGTTTCCACCATCTCGCTGTTCTTCAACGTGGTCTTCGTTCTCACGTTCGTCGCCCTTGGAAACGCGGCGGTGCGGAAGCTGAAACCGGCGCTGGCGCTGAACCGACCCGAGCTCATCGTCGTCTACGTCATACTGACTGTTGGCACCTCGATCATGGGACACGATATGCTGCAGGTGCTGATACCGATTATGACCGTGGGCTACTGGTTCGCCAACCCCCAGAATCGCTGGGACACGATACTCGACAACACCACGCCCAGTTGGCTGACCATCTATGACAAGCAGGTGCTGTACGGCTACTACAACGGGGCCACGACGCTCTACCAGCGTCCGGTGATCACGGCCTGGCTCATGCCCATCCTGTGGTGGACGGGTTTCGTGGTGGTGCTGGTGTTCGTGATGATCTGCATCTCCGTGCTGCTGCGGCCGCTCTGGGCGGAGCGGGAACGCCTGACTTTCCCCATCATTCAGCTTCCGCTGGAGCTTACGAACCCGGAGACATCGCTGCTCAGGAATCGGCTGATGTGGGTGGGGTTCGCCGTCGCGGGCGGGATAGATCTGATCAACGGCATCAGCTTCATCTACCCCTCCGTTCCGACGATACCGATGAACATCGATCTGATGCGGTTCATCCCCGACATGCCTTGGGCGGGTATCGGGTGGCTGCCGGTCACCTTCTACCCGGCCGTGATCGGCCTGTCGTTTCTCATGCCTCTGGACCTGCTGTTCTCGTGCTCGTTCTTCTTCTTCTGGTGGAAGCTGCTGTACGTGATCGCTGCGGCCACCGGGGTCAGCCGCGGCTACGGGGGAGGGATCACGGAGTCGATCTTCCCCTACGCCAACGAGCAGATGTTCGGCGGCTTTATCGCGATTGCGTTCGGCTCGATGCTGATGGGGCGGCGGTACTTCCGTCAGGTGTGGCAGCGAGCGCTGGGCAGGCCATCCGAGGTGGACGATGCTCAGGAGGGCCTGCCATTTCGGGTGGCGCTGCTCGGAGTGGTCGTCGGAATCGGCCTGCTGGTGGCGTTCAGCGTGCACTCCCAGATGTCTCTGCGCATCGCAGTGCTGGTGTTCGTCATCTACTATCTGCTCGCCATCGCGGTCGCGCGAGTCCGGGCGGAGTTCGGGTCGCCGGTGCACGACTTCCACTTCACGGGCCCGGACTACACCATCGCCTACGTCGCAGGCACGGCGAACCTGCAGCAGCACGACCTGGGAATGCTCACGCAGTACTTCTGGTTCAACCGCGCCTATCGCGGGCATCCCATCGCCGATTCCATCGAGGCCCTGCAGATGAGCGCGCGCGCCCGTAGTTCGCCTCGCCCGATGGTGTTCGCTCTTCTGCTTGCGACGTTCGCCGCGGCCGTCGCGGGCTTCTGGATCTGGCTCTACTATGCATACCGGTTCGGCGCGAGCTCGCATATCGCCGGCGCGGAGTGGTTCGGCAGAGAGGCCTATGAGCGGCTCCAGTCGTGGACCGACAACCCGAAACCGGCGAACCTGATCGCGCCGGTGGCGATGGCAGCGGGGTTCGCCATCACATTGGCACTGGCATCGGCCCGCACCGCCTTTGTCGGGTGGCCGCTGCACCCCGTCGCCTATGCCCTCTCCTCGAGCTGGTCGATTCACCTGGTCTGGACCCCCATGCTCATCGCGTGGGTGGCGAAGACGGCGGTGCTGCGGTACGGGGGCCTGCGTCTGTATCGCGCGGCGGTGCCGCTGTTCTACGGGCTGATCCTGGGGGAATCGATCGTGGGCTGCGCCTGGCCCCTGATCGGGCTCATCTTCAAGGTACCGACATACAACTTCTTCGGGAGCTAGTGAGGGAGGCGGGAGGCGACCCTGCTCACATGTTGCGCTGCGAGAAGCTCCGCGCAAGCGCGCGCCTGATCGCGCAGGTACTGGTCCTGGCTGGCGTCAGCCGCGGTTGTGAACTTCCTGGACAGCGCAAGGGCCCGGGAGCCATCCTGTGGGTCCTCTGTGC
>JBEKKD010000504.1:0-3491 GCA_050010895.1 Armatimonadota bacterium | reverse complement strand
GCTTCTACCCGGCGACGCTCGGACCCGACGAGATCTACGGCCAGATGTCATCCTGAGGAGCGAGGTGCAGTGCCGAGCGACGAAGGACCTTCCCGCCGCATCGGCCAGAGCGCATACGAGGCCTTCGGCCGGAACGACGCCTCCCTCAGGATGACAGTCTGTGCATGGCAGGTGGGCTTGGGGCACCACTTGAGCGACCCTGTCCCTGTCAGGAACCCGTGAAGCCGGCTCCGGACATGGCTCTGACTCCGATAACCCCATCGGCTGGGAGTTGCTGGAGAGATCTCGTTGTGAATGGAGGAGGGTGGTCGCGCCAAGGTGGCGATTACGGGGCGGATCGGTTCAGACAGCACTACAATACCGCGCGGCCGCGCAGTTCGTTAGCCTGCCGACCCCCCCCAGCTTGAGGCCTTTGCCCCGTGGCCTCCCGGCACCAAGGTGCTGGCCGCGCATGCGGAACTGCCGGCCTTCACCTGCCGCGAGAGCCATCCCGAGAGAGCCCTGCCTGGCTTGAAAGGTAACGGCCTGCTCGCTATCGAATCCCGGAGTGAGTCTTGTATGCCAGTTCAGGCTACCACAAAGCCGCGATTACCGAGCCGGGCAGTGGCCGATTCAGAAGGTGGGTGGCGGAGCGCACTGCTGCTCCTTCGCGCTGAGAGGGAGGCGAGAGACTTGCTGTACGCGCCCTTAGGCCCCGCCTCTCGATCCACCCGTGTCGTCAAGGGAAGCGTCTACCAGCATCGCGCCAGCGGAATTGAGCTGGCCTATGTCGTGGACGGAGAAGTGCGTGTTGCTACGCCCACAGAAGTGTTCCGGCTCACTCCGGGGAAACTGCTCACCATTGAGCGCGGCGTGTTCCACGCGCTGCTGGGTCCGGAACGGAGCCTGGGATTTCGCATTCACTGGTGCCATCTTGACCAGACGCTGGCGCTTCTCAGCCAGACCGAGTGGCATTCCTCTCAAACGATCCCTTATCCCGACTGGCACCTGCGGGGAAGAACGGACGTTGAGACCGTCGGCAATGCCATCACCAGCGAGTTGGCGACGCGCGGCTGGGACTACCCGTCTGCCGTCACAGGATTGCTCACCTATCTGTCCTGCATCCTCATAAGACGCGCGGAGCGCGGCCCCATCGTCGCAAGAACCCCACGCGAGTCCATGAGCCTCTGCCCAGAGACGCCGAAATCGAGTAGGATCGCCGCTGCACTCGCTTTCTGCGACGCCGAGTTCCGAAACGGGATCGGCCTGGCCGATGTCGCGAACGCAGTCGGCTGCAGCTCGAGGTACCTCGGACAGCTCTTCGCCAGCCACCTCGGGCATAGCCTCTCCGATCATCTACACAACCTTCGAATGGCGGAAGCTCGTCACTTGCTTACAGACACCTCTCGGCCGATCGCGGCGGTGGCCCAGGCCGTAGGGTACTCGTATCCCGCGCACTTCACCCGCGCTTTTTCTCGCGCTATGGGAGCCACCCCGAGAGCGTTTCGCCAACGCTTTCGCAACTCCTAATGACTTTCGCCCAAAGAAGTAAGGGCGAAAGTCGTCAGAAGACCAGCGAATACCTGAAAGAAGACGTTCGCTCGATGTTACTTTGTTGGGCGAACGTCCGTAGAGGGATCGAGCGCGCCGTGCCAGATGGTAAGCGCACCTCCTCAAATGGCAACAGAGGCAGCTATCTCCATGTTAGGATTGAGGGTCTGATAGGCATGATGCGGTCTGGACACGTCCGCGCCTGCCGGATCTGGGCCTGACCAGAAAGGAGAACAGCCACCTTCGGCTTCTCAGCAGGGAGAGTTTAGGATCATAATGGAGGCGAGCCCATGCAGTACACGCGGTGGCGGTCCCGTAGCGGTTTCACCCTCATCGAATTGCTAGTCGTGATCGCGATTATTGCGATCCTCGCTGCAATGCTATTCCCCGTTTTCGCCCGCGCTCGTGAGTCCGCGCGCAAGATTCAATGCCTCTCGAACGTCAAGAATATCGCCATGGCGATGCAGCTGTACTTCACCGACTATGACAAGTTTCCCCCGGCCGAGTCCCGGCCAGAAGTCGTGGACTTCTTCAAACAGAAGGGCGGCGGCAGCTGTGCTGCCGGAACCATGTCCCAGGCCAACCCCTATCTGCGCTGGCCGGTCATCCTGGACGAGTATATCAAGAACCGCGACGTCTGGCGGTGCCCGAGCGCCAAGACTGCGGCCACCCCGCAGTGTATCATCCCGACCATCTACCCCGATTGGCTCACCTGGTACAAGAATCATCAGGTGTGCATCTGCATCTGGGCCTGGCCGCAGGGCTGGGGCGGCACGGTCACCGACAGCGATGACGACGGCTCGCTCTGCCATTGGGCGAGCGTCGACAGCGGCGCCACTGAGATCAGCCTGCCCATCAACGAACGCAACCTCGGGAAGTCTCTGAGCATCGTAGACGACCCGGCCAAGTACGTCTTCGTTGCCGACCGAGGCATAAAGTCGAACTGGTGGGCCGTCGAGCAGATCGCGTTCCCCGATGTCTGTCGCGTGAAGTGGGGCGCTGTAGTTGACCGCACTGGCTGTAGCGCGGACTGGGCAAACCCAAACTGCGCCAACTCCCTAACCTGTGGAGTGGACTACCATCTCATCAACAAGTTCTGGACCGATGCTTCCATGCGGGACCAGTACACTCGCCACCTGGGCGGCAGTAATCTCGGCTTCCTCGACGGGCATGCCGCGTGGTGGAAGGCCGACGCCATAATCGCCGGCGCTGGCAACCGCCACAACCCGAATCCGGAGCTGGATGGCATGGACTGCCAATGCCTCCCAGCGAGCATGTAGTCTTCCAGGAGATCTCGGCCGGTCGGCTCTGACGCCGGAACCGAATATGGTGCATCGAGCGGAGCGTCTTCGGGCGCTCCGCCTTTCCTTGTGCACCCGCCGGGTGTGGCCGCTTTTCCTGGGTTGGCCGCAGATCGCTCTTCTGTCATCCTAAGCGCAGCGAAGGATCACGCCGAAGCTGGTGCCTTTCTGTGCTAGGCCAAGCGTGCAATCCTACCCGCCGCTGGCAGCGGGTCGCTGCTCATCGGCAACGCTCCCATAGCCGCGACGAAGGACGTGCAACTTGATCCTCCTGGGGCAGCGCGCGCAGCGCGAGGACCCGAAAAGGGAGCAGCGCAGTAGGCACCGCACGTGTTCGCCTGGGGGCCTGGGGATAGCGCGCTCAGCGCCGAGGGCCCTGGTTCGCAGCGCTTCAGCCGCGTCGCAGCGCGTTGTTCGCGTCCGACGGCGCGAGCTCCCGAGCGTGCGGCCGTCAGGGCTGGAAGAGCTCCCGGATCATCTGCAGCGTCGCTTCCACGAGTTCCTTCCCGCCTTGAGGGCCGACGTTCGCCACCGCCGGCGCCGCCCCGTACCCGCCGCCCTGCACCGCCCGTTCGGTGGGAAGATAGTCGCCACCCCCGGCAGCCAACTGGACGACGATGGTCTGTGCGGCCGGGCTCTGCGCTTTGATGCGCAGCCCGT
>JBEKKD010000503.1:0-3492 GCA_050010895.1 Armatimonadota bacterium | reverse complement strand
AGTCTGTCATGGGAATGCCTCTGGCCGCGATTCAGGATCTGGCCTCACAACCGCATCCTTCGCGCCCCAGAGGCGTTTCCCCTTCTTTCCCCTCATCCCTCACGAATAATCCAGGCTAGCCGCGAAGGCCCGCCACAGGCGGGCCTCTTCCACGCAGTTCACCGCGCCGCGGCCCGGCAGGCTCTGTGACTCCTTCACGAAGAGAGCAGAGGTGGGGAACGACCAAGGGGAATTTAGGCCTACCTAAAAATGTTCCACGTGGAACATTTCATTGAAATCGGTCCTGCGTTGAACCAGGAGTGCTAGAGGCGGAAAAAGGCTGCTGGAATCCGTCCGGAATTGGTGCGCTACTCCGGTTCCTGCGTGCCCGGTGGGCCGTCGGCGCCGATGATCTGCCAGTAGATCCGGTCGAGGTCCTGCCAGTCGGCGTACGCGACCTCGATGGTGCCGCCCGTCCCCTTCGCTTTGATCTTCACCTGGGCGCTGAGCATCCGTCGCAGGCGGTCCTCAATGTCCCGGACATTCGGGTCGGCGTTCGGCGCGGCCTCGATGGGACGTTTGGCTGTCGTGCCCGAGATCAGCTTCTCCGCCAGGATCGAAGCATCGCGTACCGACAGATTGCGGCGCAGAATGCTCCGGAAGAGCCGGTACCGGGTGCGGTCGTCGTCGATGCCGGCGAGGACTTTCCCATGTCCCTCTTCCATCCGCCCCTGGCGAATGCACTCCTGCATCATGGAGGGAAGGTTCAGCAGCCGCAGGCTGTTCGCTACCGCAGGCCGGCTCTTCCCCACTCGCTCGGACACCTGCTCCTGCGTGAGATGAAACTCCGTCATCAGGCGGGAGTAGGCCTCAGCGGCGTCGAGAGCGTTAATGTCCTCCCGCTGGAGGTTCTCCACCAGAGCCAGCTCCAGCATCTCCCGGTCGCTCGCATCCCGCATCACCACCGGGACCCGCAGCAGACCCGCCCGCTTCGCTGCCTCCAGCCGCCTCTCCCCCGCGATCAGCTCCAGTTCGCTCCCCCGCTTCCGGACTATCAGCGGCTGAATGATTCCGTGAGTCTTGATCGACTTCACCAGATCCAGAATCGCCTCTTCGTCCGCCTTCGTCCTCGGTTGGTACCGGTTCGGCGACAACTGCTCCACCGGCACTTCCTGGACTGCCGTCTCCGGCTCCGACAGCATCCCCGTTGGTATCAATGATCTGAGACCCTTGCGGCTCTCCAAGTTCCACCACCTCTCTCGCTAGTGCGATGTAAGCATCCGCTCCCCGACTCCCGGGCGCGTAGCGCGCCACCGGCTGGCCGTAGATCGGTGCCTCTGATAGCCGCACGCTCCTCGGGATAACCGACTTGAACACGCGCCCGCCGAAGTGCTGCCTAACCTCGTCCGCCACCTCCCCGGATAATCGAGTCCGGGCGTCGTACATGGTCAGCACCACCCCGAAGATCTCGAGCGCGGGGTTCAGCATCCGCGCCACCAGGCTCAGCGTGGTGCGTAGCTGCGTCAGGCCCTCCAGCGCGTAGAATTCGCACTGAATGGGGATGATCACCGACTCCGCGGCCGCCAGGCAGTTTACCGTCAGCATCCCCAGCGACGGCGGGCTGTCCAGCAGAATATACTCGTAATCGCCCACAATCGGTGCCAGGCACCCTCTCAGCCGGGTCTCTCTGGCCAGCGCGCTGACCAACTCGACCTCCGCTCCGGCGAGGTCGACCGTCGCCGGGGTGATCCAGAGACCAGGGAACGCGGTCTCGATCACGACCGAATCCAGGGGGCGTGAGTCGGTGAGGCAATCGTAGATAGTGGCAGTGAGGGAGGACTTGTTGATGCCGAGGCCGCTGGTGGAATTCCCCTGCGGATCCATGTCCACCAACAGAACGCGCTTGCCCAGGTCGGCCAGGCAAGCGCCAAGATTGATAGCTGTGGTGGTCTTCCCGACGCCGCCCTTCTGGTTGACGACTGCGATTACGCGGCCCAATCGGCTTGCACCCCGTCGAGGATGCCTGATTCTAGTGCAGTTTGCCCCCGAATGTCAAGCGAAAACGCCGCCTTCCGCGTGATATCCGCTGTGAAGCGACGACTTCCCCAGTTGTCACCCCGAGGGAAGCCCGCCCCGGGCGGGCGACCGTGGGGGTCTCGGGTCGGAGCGCTGAACGGCCTTCTGACCCACTCACATGCCTACCCACCCAGTTCCACGCACCGCTTCCGGTAGTACAGGTAGTTCTCGTAGCTCACTTCCATGGGCACCCCGTGGTCGCTCGTGGGGATGAAGCCGCCCCGCTCCCGCATCGGGGGTATCACACGCTCGAGATAGGCGTCGATTTCCTGCCGCGATGTGGCAAGCACTCTCTTATCGATACCGCCGGACATGACCAGCCGCGGATACTGCTTCCCGATCTCGACCACGTCGCACCCCGCCGCCACCTCGAATGGCGACATTACATCCATGCCGATCTCCTGATAGAGGGAGATCACCGATGGCGCGTAGCCGTCGGTATCCAGGTGAACGAAGAGGTGCCGCGCCCGATCTATCTGGCGCGATCGGATGTTGCCGACGAGCTGCGAGTAGTACGGGAACAGGAACTCGCGGACCATCGCCGGCGAGATCAGCGGCCCATTCTTGTAGCAGATGTCCTCTCCGAAGAAGACCTGATCATAGGTGACGTGCTGTTGATGAATGGTCGTGATCGCCTCTGCCAGGTTGAACCAGGTCTGCATGCAGTCGTGCACGAGATCCGGCTGGTCGTAGAACGCGTAGAGCAGCTCCATCGGCCCCAACAGGCTGCGCAGGTACATGTACGCGCCGCCGATCTGCTGCACGATTATCTTACCTTCGGCCGCGGCCGCCTTCGCCTCCGCCATGCGGGTGTCGAGCCCCTCCAGTCGTTCCGGACTCGCGGGATCGATGCGCCACTTCACGTCATCTTCCCACGTCTTCCAGTCCTTCACCGGATGATCGAGGTACTCCGGCATGAACCCGTTCCGGCGCCCTTTGAAGCACAGCAGCTTCCGGCCGGCGAAATCCTGGACCAGCTCGTAGTCGCCGCGGTCCTCCAGAACCTTCTCCTCGAATGCAGGGCAAAACTCCGCCTCGCACCATCCGAGCTGCCCCAGACCGAAATCTCCTGGCTGGTCGTAGTCGAATAGCTCGGCGAACGGCACGTCCTGCGGCATCCCCTCCACCCGCCATCGTTCGAGGCAGTAGTACCCGAACTCACGCCGAAAGAGCGGCGCACCGGGTGTGATCGCGTACGTGTCGCGCAGCTTCCGCGCTGACGCCGTCATCTGATCTCGCGGCACCATCGCATGAACACCATCGGCGGGCGACTTCTGTTTCATGCCTCGGACTCCGATCTTTCCATTACTTGCTTGTATAGTAAGTAAGCTATATATAGCCTGATTGCCTAGCAAGCAACCGACGCAGACTGCGCGACACCTGAGTCTATCAGAAGTCGGGGGAGGATGAAAGCCGGGTTGCCGCGCGAAGTGTGAT
>JBEKKD010000502.1:0-3512 GCA_050010895.1 Armatimonadota bacterium | reverse complement strand
GATCGTCAGCAGTCCGAAGTACGGAGGTGACAACATGCGTTGCATCGCACTCCTGGCTCTGGCATTCGCCGCCTTTCTGTCGCCGACCGCGGCGCAGGCGGCGGAGCGGCTCGTCAGCGATGCCTTCGCCGCCGCGGCCGCCTGGATCCCCTTCGACGGCTCGGGCCCAGTCGCCGCGGCGCCGGAGCGCACGCCCGAGGGCAAGCCGGCCATTGCCTTTCGCTTCGACATGTCCAGCCTGAAGGAGCGCGCCTACTGGGACCGCGCGGTGGCACTCGATCTGTCGCGCTTCGGCCGGATTGCGTTCTGGGTGAAGGCCGAAGGAGACCTGTCGGCCGTCGGCCATTGCAGCCTGTACCTCCACTCGGGCGCCGGCTGGTACGCGGCCGGCTTCGGCCTGCCTGACGAGGGGTGGCAGCGGGTGGTGATCGATCGCGGGAGCTTCACCACCGAGGACACGCCACAGGGTTGGAATGCCATCGACACCATCCGCGTCTCCTTTTGGAAGGGGCAGCCCCGGCAAGCGGCCGTCTACCTGGGTGGACTCGAGGCGACCGCGAGCGAGGTGGTCGTGGTGCGGAACACGCGCGCAGGCCGGGAGGCGGAGGACTACACCAGCGAGATGGTGAGCACGTTGGCGCGTGCGGGCGTCGATGCCGGCACGGTGGACGATCTGGACGTGGAAGCCGGCGTGTTGACGGGCAAGCACATCGCCATCTACCCACTGAACCCGCTCCCCTCGGACAAGGAGATGGAGGCACTGGAGGCATTCGTCAGAGCTGGCGGCCGGGTGGTGGTGTGCTACTCGCTGTCGCCCAGGCTGGCGGCTCTCGTCGGCGTGGAGCCCCTGGGCCACCAGTCCAGCGAGTACCCGGGCCAGTTCGCGCGCATGCAGTTCCTACCGGGATGACCTCCCGGCCTGCCGGGCGAGGCGAAGCAGGATTCCTGGAACATCGAGAAGGTGCGGCCCGCGGCGGGAGCGCGCGTGATCGCGGAGTGGCTGGACGCGTCCGGCAAGGACACCGGCTACCCCGCCGTCGTCCTCAGTGACACCGGCGCCTACATCTCCCACGTGCTGCTCGATGACGACCCAGCGAACAAGGATCGCCTGGTGCGGGCGCTGCTGGGTCACCTCTACCCGGGCCTGTGGGAGCAGATGGCGCGAAATGCGGTGGCCCAGGTGGGACCGGTGGAGCGATGGGCGGCCTTCGCTGACGCCGAGGCCGGGATCCGCCGGACTGCGCAGTCCGCCGGCCGGCTAGGGGTGATCGAGAAGGATCTGGCACAGGCTCGACAGTCGCAGGCCGAGGCTGAGGCGTGTCTGCAGGGAAAGCGCTATCCCGAGGCGCTGGCGCTCGCCTCGCAAGTGCGACAGCAGTTGCTCGAAGCCTATGCGCGCTGTCAACCGGCTCGGGAAGGCGAGTTTCGCGCCGGCTGGTGTCACTCTGGCTATGGAGTGACGGGCCTGACCTGGGACGAGACCATCCGGCGCCTGAAAGAGAATGGCTTCAACGCCATCGTGGTGAACGCGATGAGGGCCGGCATCGCCGACTACAAGAGCGAGTTGCTCCCGGTGCGCGACCGCGTCGCGAAGGAGGGGGACCAGATCGCGCTCGCGGTGGCCGCCGGGAAGAAGTACGGGGTGGAGGTGCACGTGTGGAAGGTGAACTGGAATCTCTCGGACGCGCCGGAGGAGTTTGTGAACCGCATGCGCGCGGAGGGGCGGCTGCAGCGGACGCGCGACGGGAAGGAAACGGACTGGCTCTGCCCCTCCAACCCGGCCAACTTCCAACTCGAACGTGACTCCATGTTGGAGGTGGTGCGCAAGTACGATGTGGACGGGATCCACTTCGACTACATCCGGTACGAGGACCAGGATAACTGTTACTGCGACGGGTGCCGGCAGCGGTTCGAGGAAAGTGCAGGCGTGAAGGTGGCCGACTGGCCCAAAGACGTGATCGAGGGCGGGCCGCACTTCGCCGCCTACCAGGAGTTCCGCCGCGCGAACATCACGCACCTGGTGAAGGCGGTGAGCGAGGAAGCTCACCGCATCAAGCCCTGGATCAAGGTATCGGCCGCGGTCTTCAGCGATTGGCCGCAGTGCCGGGAGGAGGTCGGCCAGGATTGGGGCGCCTGGGTACAGCAGGGCTACCTCGACTTCGTCTGCCCGATGGACTACTCGGCCTCGGATGCCGAGTTCCGTACGGAGGTGCAGGTCCAGCGCGATGCCGTTGGTGGCCGAATCCCCCTTTACCCCGGCGTGGGCGCCTCGGCTCCGGGCCTGCCTCTGGGCCAGGTGATCGATCAGATCGGGATCGCCCGCGCCGAGGGCGCGGATGGCTTCACCATCTTCGAGTACCAGGGTGAGGTGGCCGCGGACTACATCCCGGGCCTGGGCAAGGGGCTCACCTTGGGCGCGACGTACCTGCCGCATGAGGCACCGGTGGTGGAGTGGCAGCTGCGCCAGAACGGGACAGTGCTGGAGGGCATCGCCGTTCCCGATGTGCCGGTGCAGGTGGAAGCTACCCTCACGCTCCGTGGCCGCTTCCAGCAGCCGCTCCGAGAGGCCCGGGCCACGATCACGGTGGATAGTCTGGCGGGAGAGCCCATGCGGGAAGTCGGACGCACGCGATCGGGCGAGCACGGCACACGGGGCGCGGTTCGCCTGGCGAAGGGCCTCTACCGGGTGGTAGCTCGGGGGGAAGTGACCCTCGCCAACGGCACGCGACAGCCCTTCATTGCGCGTGGGCCATTCGTGCGCGTTGGAGAGTAGCTGTGACAGTCGCCGTCCCCGGCGATTGGGCCAGCAAAGCGCGCACGACGTTGGCTTCAGTGCCGCGCTGGGGAGCGAGGTGATGGTATGGGTGCGGCGGCGTGCGCGCTATGCCGGACCGGCTGGATCGGCTATACTGCCGGGCGAGCAGGACCCGCTCGAAGATCCCGCCGGGATTGCCCCGTGGGACATACCACGGAAAGAAAATCAAGGAGAAGCTATGCCCAGAGCATCAGGAGTCGCACAAGTCTTCGGCCGCGCCGAAGCGGAGCTACGCGAGGAGATCGCGAAGCTGGAGGCGGCCGTGGCGCGCGCCCAGGAACGGCGAGACGCGGCCGTGAGCCGCCTGGAGGAGTTCCTGCGCGTAAGAGAGCTGGTCGCGGGCAGAGCGGCTCCCGCGATCAAGACCGGCAGACCCAAGGCCCAACCCCAGAAGCCGGCTTCTCGTGTGCCACCCAAGGCGAAAGTGACAAAGCCGAAACCGAGTGCCGATGCGCGTGCGGTGTTGGATGTCATTGGCGCCGGAACAGGTCGCGGCCGGGCTCTTGTTGAGAAGACAGGCTTCAGCACGAGCAAGATCGGAGGGATTCTGGCATCGCTAACCAGATGGGGGTTGGTCAGACGGGTAGGAGAAGCCGAGTATGCGCTGAGATCTGCCGCGGCAAAAAGCAAGAAGTAGCCGGCCGCGTACGCAGTCGGATCGCCCTGTCATGGTCCTCGGCTCGCCGGCATCAGCAGG